>NZ_JAELTQ010000005.1 GCF_016428905.1 Dyella sp. ASV24
CACGACCAGTGCCTCGCTTGCCACCGGCCTTGCCATGGCCGGCAAGAAAGTCGCGGTGATCGATTTCGACGTCGGCCTGCGCAACCTTGACCTGATCATGGGCTGTGAGCGTCGCGTGGTGTACGACTTCGTCAACGTCGTGCACAGCGAGGCCACGCTCAAGCAGGCGCTGATCAAAGACAAGCGCTACGAAAACCTCTACGTGCTGGCTGCCAGCCAGACACGTGACAAGGATGCCCTCACCCAGGAAGGCGTCGAGAAGGTGCTCGACGAACTGGGCAAGGAAGGTTTCGACTTCATCGTGTGCGACTCGCCCGCCGGCATCGAAAAGGGCGCGCACCTGGCGATGTATTTCGCCGACCACGCCGTGGTGGTGGTGAACCCGGAAGTGTCCTCGGTGCGCGACTCCGACCGCATCCTGGGCCTGCTCTCCAGCAAGACCCGCCGCGCCGAGCGTGGTGACGGCGCCATCAAGCAGCACCTGCTGCTGACCCGCTACAACCCGGCTCGCGTGGCCGTGGGCGAGATGCTGAGCGTGAAGGACGTCGAGGAAATCCTCGGCATCAACGTCGTCGGCGTCATCCCCGAATCCGAAAACGTGCTTGCCGCGTCGAACGCGGGCGTGCCGGTGATCCTGGACGACAACTCGTTCGCGGGTCAGGCCTATAGCGACACGGTGGCACGCATCCTCGGTGAGGAACGTGCCCTGCGCTTTCTTGAGGTGCCCAAGAAGGGCTTCTTCCAGCGCGTATTCGGAGGTTGATCGCGATGGGTATTCTTGATTTCCTGAAGCGCAAGCCGGAGCCCACCGCTGCCGTCGCCAAGGAGCGTCTTCGCATCATCGTGGCCCAGGAGCGCTCCACCCGTGGCGCTCCCGACTACCTGCCGTTGCTGCGCAACGAGTTGCTCGAAGTGATCAAGAAATACGTCCACGTCGACCTCGACGCCATCAACATCAATGTCGAGCGCGACAGCGGACACGAAATCCTCGAACTTTCGGTAGCGCTGCCCGAACACGCGGAAGCCAAGCCCGGCTGATGTCCCGGCGCGACCTGCGTCGCGCCACTCAAACCTGCAGGTGTCGCCGCCGCAAACCGGCGGCGACTTTCATCCCATGTCAGTCCCCTCGTCATCCCCCACCCTCGAAGCGAATGTGATGCGCCTGGCCGAAACCGGCTTCGAGGCGCCTACGAGCCTGCTCGCGCGCTACGGGCTGGCGCTCGAACGCGTGGAACCCGGCGTCGCCATTCCCGGCAGTTTCTGGGGTGAGGAAGAGGCCGGCATCATCGGCACCACGGTCTACGCGCGCAACGACACGCCGGTGCATTCACTGTTGCACGAGGCCGGCCATCTCATCGTGCTGCCGCCCGACCGACGCACCTTTGTGCACACCGACGCCACCGACTCGATCGACGAGGAGGACGCCACCTGCTACCTGCAGATCGTCCTGGCTGATGAACTGCCCGGCGTTGGCCGCGTCCGCCTGATGTCCGATATGGATGCCTGGGGTTACACGTTCCGACTTGGCTCCGCCCAGGCATGGTTCGAACAGGATGCCGGCAACGCGCGGCAATGGCTGATCGACCACGGTCTGTTGGATCTGCAAGGGCGACCGGTTTTCAGCTGACGCTCGCCCAGCACGCGCCGGTACCACCTTCCAGCCCGCCTCACGCCAGCAAAACATCCCCTGGCGCAATGTGATGGCGCGCCTCTCAAGGAGGCATGGCGTGACGCGAAGACCTGTGACATTGGCCAGTGCGCTGTTCGCAATAACGCTGGCTGCCACCGTGGTGGCCGGCAGTGCTACTGGCGTCCCTTCGCGTTCCACGGGTTTCGTAGCTCGCATCGACCTGTCCGGCCCCATCAGCCCAGCGGCGGCGGAGTACGTGGACGACAGCCTGCAGCGCGCCACCCGCGACGGCGCCAGCGCGGTCGTGCTGCAGCTCGATACCCCGGGCGGTCTGTCCGATTCGATGCGGCAAATCATTGCCAGCATTCTTGCGGCCCACCAGCCGGTGATCGGCTATGTAGCTCCCGGTGGCGCACGCGCCGCATCAGCCGGCACGTACATCCTCTACGCCTGCCCCGTGGCCGCGATGGCACCGGCCACGCATGTCGGCGCGGCGACGCCGGTATCACTGGGCGGCAGCAGTCCATTGCCGTCGATCAACCCACCCGCCGCCCCAGGCAGCACATCAGCGCCGCCGCCTGACGCCGAATCGACCAAGGTGCTCAACGATGCCGTCGCCTCCATCCGGTCACTGGCCCAGTACAACGGCCGCAACGCCGACTGGGCGACGAAGGCTGTGCAAGGCGCAGAAACCCTGACTGCAGACGAGGCAATGCAAAAACATGTGGTGGACCTGATCGCGCCCGATATCCCCACCCTGCTCGCCCGCATCGATGGACGTCACGTGCGCGTCGACGGGCAGGACACCGTGCTGCACCTTGCCGGACTTCCGTTGCGCGACTACGCGCCGAACTGGCGCACCCACCTGCTGGGGCTGGTCACCCACCCCACCATCGCCTACCTGCTGCTGCTCGCCGGCATGTACGGCTTGGTGCTCGAAGCCTTCCATCCTGGCGTGTTCCTGCCGGGCGTGGCGGGCGCCATCTGCCTGCTGATCGGGCTCTATGCCTTGCAGTTGCTACCCGTGAATTACGCCGGCCTGGCCCTGATGCTGCTCGGAATTGGGTTGGTACTGGCGGAGGCCGTGATGCCCTCGGTGGGTGCCATCGGCATCGGCGGCGTCATCGCGTTCGTGATCGGCTCGATCATGTTGTTCAACACCGGCGTGCCGGGCTACGCCGTGAATCTTGGTGTCATCGCTGGCGTGGCGACAGGCGCGGTCGTACTGCTGGTCGTGATGTTGCGGCTAGTGACCCGTTCGCGACGCACGCGCGTATTCAACGGCGATGCACAGATGCTGCTGTCCACCGGTGAACTGACGCAACCCATCGATGCGGGCGGCGAAGGCTGGGCGCGCATCGATGGCGAGCAATGGCGTGTGCACTGCGAAACCAGCCTACCGGCGGGCACGCGCGTGCGGGTGGTGAGTCGCGACGGATTGCTACTGCGCGTCACGCGTGCCTGATCTTTCTATTGCAGAGGAGATGCTCATGTTCGGCTTCGTCGGCGTCATCGTGGTCTGGGCTATTGCATTGCTGTTCCTCGCCATCAAGGTGCTACCCGAATACCAGCGCGGCGTGGTGCTTACGCTGGGACGCTACACCGGCACCAAGGGGCCGGGCCTGTTCGTGCTGGTGCCTATCGTGCAGCGCATGATGCGCGTGGACCTGCGTGTCACCGTGATGGACGTGCCACCGCAAGACGTGATCTCACGCGATAACGTTTCCGTGCGTGTGAACGCCGTGGTCTATTTCCGCGTGGTGGAACCCGACAAGGCGATCCTGCAGGTGGCTGATTTCTTCCAAGCCACCAGCCAGCTCGCGCAGACACGCCTGCGCTCGGTGCTGGGCCAGCACGAACTGGACGACATCCTTTCGCAGCGCGATTCGATCAACCACAGCCTGCAGCAGATCCTCGACGAGGCCACCGACCCCTGGGGCATCAAGGTCACCAACGTCGAAATCAAGGATGTGGATCTCAACGAAACCATGGTTCGCGCCATTGCCCGTCAGGCCGAGGCCGAGCGCGAACGCCGCGCCAAAGTCATCCATGCGGAGGGCGAGCTGCAAGCCGCCGAAAAACTGCGCGACGCCGCCGGCCTGCTCGCGCAACAGCCACAGGCGCTGCAACTGCGCTATCTGCAGACCCTGTCGGACATGTCCAACAGTGGCAAGGCCTCCACCATCGTATTTCCGCTGCCACTGGATCTGGTGAAACCACTGATCGACAAGCTGGGTTAGGCGCGAAACAGGACCGCATCGGGCTGCCTGTACAATGGACGGCCGTTTGCCGCGCGCATCATCCATGTCCAGCACGCCCACCCACGTCAGCCTGGCCATTATTGGCGGCGGCCCCGCCGGCCTCATGGCGGCCGAAACCGCGCGTGCCGCTGGCGCGTCGGTGGACGTGTTCGACGCCAAGGGCTCGGTGGGCCGCAAATTCCTCATCGCCGGCAAAGGCGGCATGAACCTGACGCATGGCGAACCCAAGCCGGATTTCATCCAGCGTTATGGAGCGCGAGCCCGCGAGGTCGGCGAGTGGCTGAACGATTTTGATGCCGATGACCTGCGTACCTGGGCTCGCGGCCTTGGCGTGGAGACCTTCATCGGCAGCTCGGGACGCGTGTTCCCTAGCGATCTGAAAGCCGCCCCACTGCTGCGCGGATGGGTGCGCCGCCTGCGCGAAGATGGCGTGCATTTCCACGTCCATCATCGCTGGCTGGGCTGGAGCGATGACGGCGCACTGCGCTTCGCCACACCGGACGGTGAGCGACTGGTCCGCGCCGATGCCGTGGTGCTGGCGATGGGTGGCGGCAGCTGGCCAGAGCTGGGCTCCGATGGCGAATGGCAGGCGCCGCTCGCTGCGCTCGGCGTGGACGTGTCGCCATTGGTGCCATCCAACTGCGGCTTCGACATCGGCTGGAGCGAGCACCTGGCGACCCGCTTCGCGGGCACGCCGCTCAAGCCGGTGGTGATCCACCTGCGCGACAAAGACGGCAAGGAACACTCCCGCCAGGGCGAATGCGTCATCACTGCCACCGGCATCGAAGGCAGCCTGATCTACGCCTATTCATCGATACTGCGCGACGCCATCGCCGCACACGGCTCAGCCACCATCGCACTGGACCTGTCGCCCGACCGGCCACTTGAGCGCCTGCGCGCCGATCTCGCCAAACCGCGCGGCAGCCGCTCCATGAGCGAGCACCTGCGCCGGCACACCGGCCTTACCGGCGTAAAGGCCGCCCTGCTGCACGAAGTGCTCGACCGCGAGCAGTTCCACGACACCGACACACTCGCCCGCACCATCAAACAGTTGCCGCTACGCCTCGCGCAGCCGCGCCCCATCGACGAAGCCATCAGCAGCGGCGGTGGCGTGCGCCTGGAAGCACTCTCCCCCCAACTGATGCTCACCGCCGTTCCCGGCGTGTTTTGCGCGGGCGAAATGCTCGACTGGGAGGCCCCTACCGGCGGCTACCTGCTGACCGCCTGTTTCGCCAGCGGGCAACGCGCGGGGCTGGGTGCAGCCGCCTGGATCAAGCAATCGCCTGTGCCCGCCGATAACTGAGCATCCCGTCGCACCGCAGCAAGGCCCGCCTACATTTCTCCGGGTGGCTGCCGATACACAGCGGAGCGGGTGCCATACGAGGGGGCTGGCAGCACGATGATGGGGAACTGGTGGAGAGTCTTCGGACGTGAACGCGCGGCAGAACCAGCGGCGGCACGCCCGGCTGCACCCAATCCAGAACTAACTGTCGAGACGCTGTCGCCTCACGCCACCGTTCCGTGCGACGAGATCGCCGAACGCTTCTTCCGTTTTATCTTGAACCAGCCGGTCAGCGCCGGCGACACGCCCAACAAGGTGCGCGAGCAGGCGATTTTGCAGCGCCTGCGGGATCAGTGCGAAAGCGGTCGTTTCGACATACGCAGCCTGCCGCGCATGCCCACCGTGCTGCCGCAGCTGATGCGTGCGATGAAGAACGACAAGCTCAGCGGCGCACAACTGGCGGACCTGATCAAGCGCGACCCCGTGCTGGTGGGCGAAGTCATGCGCGTCACCGGCAGCGTCACCTACCGCACTGCGCACCCCATCGGCAGCCTGCAGCACGCCGTGGTGCTGCTGGGCCAGATCGGCCTGCGCCACGTGGTGACGTCGTACGTGATGAAGCCCATCCTGATGGCCAGCGCCGGCACCAGTGGACAGATCGTCGGCCAGCGCCTGTGGGATCACGCCGAGCGTTGCGCCCATGCAGCGGTATACCTCAGCAAGGGGCAGTGCGACGCCTTCGAGGCCTACCTGCTGGCGCTGGTCGGCTATAGCGGCCTGGGCGCTGTGGCCCGCCTGCTGGACAGAGAACTGCAGAACACCGAGCTGCCGGCCAGCTCCGCCGCCTTTATCGATGATTGCGTCCAGCTCGCCGCCCAGCTCACCGTGCAGGCCGGGCAGCACTGGGAGCTTCCGCCTGCCGTGCAGGAAGCACTGGTAGAGCACGCGCAACACGGCAGCGCCGCCTTGATGCTGCCGATGAGCCGCGTACTGCACGTGGCTCAACGACTGGCGATGTACCAACTGCTGTCCGAGCAAGGCCTGCTCGATCGCGACTCCGGCGTCGGTGACGATCCCATCGCCACCTTTCCGCCGCAACTGGTCGCGCGCTGCCAGCAAGACCTGCGGCAGAGCTTCGACACAGCGATACCGCCGTAACTTAACGACTGGCGTCGAGTCGCTTCTTCACCTCGGCCACCAGGGCAAACGAGCGGCAACGCGCCTCGTGATCGAACACGTTAGCGGTCACCATCAACTCATCGGGACGATGACGCGCCACGAAGGCCTCGATGCCTTCCTTCACCGTGTCGGGAGCGCCAATCACCGCACAGGCAAGCGCACGCTCCACACCGAACTTCTCCGTGGGCGTCCAATACGTCTCGATGTCGTCGATCGGCGGCGGGATCAGCCCCGGGCGTCCACGACGCAGGTTGATGAAACTCTGCTGCTGCGTGGTGAACAAACGCTTTGCCTCGACGTCACTCTCTGCCGCGACGATGTTGACGCCCAGCATTGCATACGGCGACTGCAGACGTGCAGAGGGACGGAAATCGCGGCGATACAGTGCCAACGCCTCGTCCATCGCGTCTGGTGCAAAGTGCGACGCGAAAGCGAACGGCAAACCCATCGCTGCGGAAAGCCGTGCACTGAACAGGCTGGAGCCCAGCAACCAAACGGGCACCTCGATGCCCGCGCCAGGCACGGCGCGCACCGGCTGCTCCGGCGTAGCGGGTTCAAAGTAAGCGAGCAGCTCAGCCACATCCTGCGGGAAAGCATCAGCACTGTCGAAGTAGCGTCGCAACGCACGCGCGGTGGGTTGGTCGGTACCCGGCGCACGCCCCAGCCCCAGATCAATGCGCCCCGGATAGAGCGAAGCCAGCGTACCGAACTGCTCAGCCACCTGCAGCGGCGCGTGGTTGGGCAGCATGATGCCGCCAGCGCCCACGCGGATGGTTGAGGTTCCACCAGCCACGTGGCCGATCAATACAGCGGTTGCAGCGCTGGCGATACCCGGCATGTTGTGGTGCTCAGCCAGCCAATAGCGCGTATAGCCCAGCTGCTCGGCGCGACGCGCCAGATCCAGCGTGTTGGCAAAGGCCTGGGTGGTGTTGCTGCCCTCAGTAACGGGCGCCAGATCGAGTACGGAGAAAGGAATCATGGGGCTTCCTCGACGGGGAAGCACACCACGTGGGGGCGGTGCGGGAAAAAGCCAGCCCTCCGCCAGGGAGGGCATACAATCTCACCGTCTGCACTTTTTGCGTGCACGCTGTCCGACACCTCGCCCCAGGAAGCCCATGACCCGGATGATGCTCTCCCGCCCCGTTGTCGCTGCACTTCTGGCGGCGGCGTTATTCGGCGCGAGTACACCCTTTGCGAAGCAACTGGTCAGCCAGACATCCCCCTTCCTGCTGGCCGGCCTGCTCTACCTCGGCAGCGGCATAGGGTTGAACTTGATCCGCATCGTTCGCGACCGCTCGCTGCAACTGCCGACCATGCCCGCGAGTGAATGGTGGTGGTGGCTCGCCGCGGTGATCTTCGGCGGCGTACTCGGTCCACTACTGCTTATGTTCGGACTGGTCCAAACCGCCGCTTCCACCGCCTCCATGTTGCTTAATCTCGAAGCTGTGCTCACCGCGCTGCTGGCTTGGGTCGTGTTCAAGGAAAACGCGGATCGACGCATCGTCGCCGGCATGCTGCTGATCGTCGCCGGCGGTGTGTTGCTTTCCTGGTCAAGCGCGGGCCACGGCGAAGGCTCGTGGGTTGGCCCTGCAGCGATTGGCGGCGCGTGCTTGTGCTGGGCCATCGACAACAACCTCACGCGCAAGGTCTCCGCGCAGGATGCGTTGTTCCTTGCCGGTGGCAAGGGTGCTGTGGCCGGCGTCATCAATACCGCACTCGGGTTGGCTATCGGCGCCGCGTGGCCATCGTGGACACAAGTGGCGCCCGCCATGCTGATTGGCCTGCTCGGCTACGGCATCAGCCTCGTTCTGTTTGTGCTCGCTTTGCGCGGCCTGGGCACGGCGCGCACCGGCGCCTACTTCTCCACCGCACCGTTTATCGGTGCCGCCATCGCCATCCTTTGCTTTGGCGAGCACGCGTCCACCATGTTCTGGCTGGCTGCTGCACTGATGAGTGCAGGCGTCTGGCTGCATTTGACCGAACGACACGAACACGAGCACACGCATGACGCGATGTTCCACGCGCATCGCCATATCCATGATGAGCACCACCAGCACGAACACGACTTCGACTGGGATGGCACGGAACCGCACACGCATCCGCACCAGCACACGCCCATCACGCACACACACCCGCACTACCCGGATATCCATCATCGTCACGGCCATGCGTAACGCGATGAGCGTAGTCCGCATCCACTCTCACCCATAAAAAAACGGCGGCCCGTAAAGGCCGCCGTTTCGTGTGCTGCACCGCTATTCGATCAGCGCATGATGCCGGTGTGACCCAGCGAGAAGCGGCCCGGCTGCGGCCACACCGCGAGGCCGTGCGGCTCCTGACCCACCTTGATGATGCGCACCTGACCGCTGGTGGTGTCGAATGCGTACACCACGTCGTCGAAGCGGCCGGAGAGCCACAGCGTCTTGCCGTCCGCGCTCACGTTGCCCATATCCGGGCTGCCGCCGCCGGGGATACCCCAGTTGGCGACCACTTTCTGCGTAGCGAAATCGACTACCGACACGCTGCCCTTGCCGCCGCGCGGACCATGCACCTTATTGGAACCACGGTTGGCGACATACAGCTTGGTACCGTCACGGCTCGGGTACAGACCATGCGTGCCCACGCCAGTCTTGATGAAACCCACCTGCTTGAAGCTGTAGGGATCAATCAGGTACAGGCCGTCGGCCATCATGTCTGCGACGTAGAACGTCTTGCCATCCGGGGACGAGCGGATGTCCTGCGGCATACCCTTCTTGGACAGGTCGAGGTAACCCACCACCTTGCGGTTCACCATGTCGATCTTCACCAGCTTGCCGGTGAATTCGCAGGTGAAGATGGCGAAGCTGCCGTCGATGGAGAACTCGGCGTGGTTAATGCCCTTGCACTCCGGCGCCTGCAGGCTGCTATGCAGCGCCTGGGTGTGCGCATCGCGGAAGTCCAGGCGCGCGAACGCCTCAGCCACCACGATGGATTCCTTGCCGTCCGGCGTGAAGTACATGTTGTACGGGTCGTCCACCGGCACCGCCGTGCCCGGCTTGCCGGTACTCGGATCGATCGGCGTCAGGCTGCCGGTCTTTTTACGCTCGGCGTTGTTGGTCACCCACAGGGTGCGCAGGTCCCACGACGGCACGACGTGCTGCGGACTCTCGCCCACCTTGAACTTGTCCACGACCTTGTACGTTTTCGGGTCGATCACGTAGACGTCGTTGGAACGCAGGTTCGGCACGTAGATGCGTTCCAGATCGTTCTTCACTGCCGGGCTCAGGTGGCCGAGCCCGGACTCGCTGTACATGTCAGCGGAATTCACCACCGGCGGCATGCCGGGCACGGTGGTCACGGACGAAGCCGCCAGGGCGGTGCCGCCCAGACACGCCGCGGCAAGCGCGAACGGTGCGAGTCGGAACAGACGGGAGGAACGCAGGGATTTAGCGATGGCCATGGGTCACAACTTGGTTGAGTGGTACAGGGGGAATTCGTTCAGTGCGTCTGCGTGTCGCGACGCAAGGCATTAGAGGTATTTACCACAATAGCATCCACGCCCAGCTGACCAAGGTCAGCCGAGGAGCGGTGCGGGTCGCCGCCATAGACGCCATCGGCCGTGCCCAGCTTAGGACCATGCTGCAGGCGGTCCAGCCGCACCATCTGCGGCGCCACGGCCAGTTGCAGCGAGGTATCGGCAAGGCCGGCATGGGTGCCGATTTCATCATCCTTGATGCCGTGCTGCCGCAGGATCTGGTTGAAGCCGTCAGACGAGGTGGCGTAGTACTCCGGCGGCACAATGGCGCGGGCCTTGCCACCCCATGCCTTGTTCAGCTTCGCCGCCACGCGGTCGAGATCCTTCTGGTAACCACCGTGGTCGCCGAGAAACACCACGTTGCGGAAGCCATGCACCGCGAAGCTCTGAGCGGCTGATTCCAGCATCTGCTCAAAGACAGCGTCGGGTACGGTGATGGTGCCCGGAAAACGCATGTGCGAACTGGGCGGCGCCGTATTGCCCTCCGGTACATAGGCCACCACCGGGGCAACCAGGGCATTCCCCAGGCGCTCGGCGATCTTCTGCGACAGGAACGCCGCGCGCGCGTTGTGCTTGCCCACAGCGATGCCGGGGCCGCTCTGCTCCGTACCGCCAATGGGAATGATGATGGTGGTCTTGCCGGCCTGAACCTGGTCGCGGATCTCGGTCCAGGTAAGGTCTTCGAGCAGTACCGTGCGCGGGTTCTGCGCAAAAGCCGCATGGGCGCCGAGCAGCAATGCGCCGCACAGCAAGGCTCGCAACGACGGGTAAGGCATTGGATCGTCCTGAAAAACCAGGCGCCAAGTGTAAAGCCCATCCTCGCGGGAGCACACCCCGTGCGTGACCACTCACCATCGGTGTGCAGCGGGCCCTCAGTGACCCACAAGCTGCGCTCCTACAACGAGTTAGGCGATACACAGGCTTTTCATGCGTGCCGTGATTTGTTCCGGAAGAGCGGGATTTGCCCTACCCCTGCCCCGGAGCTGCCCATGCGTTGCCACATTCTTGCCCTGGCCACTGCCCTCGCCGCCTCACTGACGACCCTTTCCACATACGCCTGCACGCGCACGCTGTACGTCGGCCAGGACAACACGGTGATTACCGGCCGCAATATGGATTGGTCGGAAGACATGGGTTCCAACCTGTGGATTTTCCCCGCGGGCATCCATCGCGATGGCAACGCAGGGCCGAACTCGCCTAAGTGGACCTCGCGCTACGGCAGCGTGATCGTCGCTGGTTACGACATCGGCAGCGTCGACGGCATCAACGAGAAAGGCGTAGTGATGAACGCGCTGTACTTGGCTGAAACGGATTACGGCGGGCCTGATCCAAAGCGGCCACACATGGCGATCAGCTTGTGGGGACAGTACATCCTGGACAACTTCGCCAGCGTGGACGAAGCGGTGAAGGTGCTGGCAAAGGAGCCGTTTCAGATCATCGCCCCACCGCTGCCGAACGGAAAGCCGCTCACCATCCACATGTCGATATCCGACGCCTCTGGCGATTCCGCCATCTTCGAATACGTCGGCGGCAAGCTGGTGATCCATCACGGTCATCAATACAAAGTGATGACCAACTCACCGATCTACGACAAGCAGCTAGCGCTGTACGAGTACTGGGAAAGCGTCGGCGGGCTGAAATTCCTGCCGGGCACGAACCGTGCAGCGGATCGCTTCGCACGCGCATCATTCCTGCTGAATGCTGTGCCTAAGAAACTCGATCCGAACTACATCAAAGGCGTGCCCAACCAGAACTATCAGTACCAGGCGGTGGCCGAAGTGATGAGCGTGCAACGCGCGGTCAGCGTGCCACTGGGCATTTCCACGCCAGACCAGCCGAATCTGTCATCGACCATCTGGCACACGGTAGCCGACCAGAAGAACCTCACCTATTACTTCGATTCCGCAACCCGCCCCAATACGTTCTGGGTCGATCTGCACAAGGTGGATCTGAAGCCTGGCGCACCGGTGAAGAAGCTCACCATGGCGGAGGGCGAAGTCTATGCCGGCGAAGTATCCGCGAAGTTTGTGGAAACGCCATCGTTCAAGTTCATGCCAGCGCCGGCACCCTGACGATGCATGGCGAGGATCAGGGCGACGCGCCCGGATGCCGCTCTTTCCACGCTGCCAGTGCCTCGCGATAGCGCCCCATGGCTTCGTCGTAGAGATCGAAGATGCAGGGCACGCAGCCTTGGCCGCAACAATCTTCGTCATCGGGGCGTTGCGGTGGCGTGGGCGGTGGATCGTTGGAGGGCACAACCGCGCCCTCCACCTTCGTATTTAGCTGTGACTCGGTCAAACGGGGTGCACCACTCAACGATTAGCCGGGCTTGCGGAAACGATAGACGAACTGGTCGGTATGACCACGGATCGACTTGTCGAATACCTTGATGTTGTGAGGATCCTTCGGATTGCGCAGCACGTCGCTCTCGCCATCGAAGACAAAACCGACCGATTCCACCTGCTTCTTCACGATGGCCGGATCAATGCGGTGCAGCGTATCGGTGTCGCGCATGCCCGAACCCGCCTCGGCCACATGATCGATCACCACGAACAAGCCACCGGGCTTGAGCGAATCGAACACCTGCTTGTCGAACGTCACCGGATCGACATTACCCATGAACTTGTCCGGGTAGTCGTGGTAGTTCTGCGACGTGAAGATCAGGTCAACCTTCTCCGGCGTCTTGAACTCCTTGGCCGGCACCATCAACACGCCGACGTTGGCGTAGTGGGGATTGGCGACCAACGCCTTGGAGGCCTGCACGTCGGAGACCGCCTCCTTGCCGTACTCGTTCGGCCACACGGCGAAAACCTTGCCCTTGGTGCCCACGATGCCGCTGAACACGCGGGTGAAATAGCCACTGCCCGGGATCAGGTCCACCACGGACTGACCCGGCTTCACCTCGGCAAAGGCCATGATGTCGGCGATCTTGCGCCGATCGTCATTGGCCGTGTCGTCCTTGCGGGCGGGGTCGTTGACGGCTGCGGTGACGTAGGAGGGAACATCCGTCGGCGCTGGCGGTGTAGCCAGCGCAGCGGTGACAGGGAAAGCGAGGGCTACCAACGCGGCAAGGACAGTCGGACGCATAACGAACTCCATGTCAGGGATAGGGGCGCTATTCTGCGCCCCCGAAGCATAAACCGCAGCAGGAGTTTCGGCACGGTGCTGCGTCGCGTTATTTGGCCGAACCGGGCCCCGCCAGCGTGGTCAGCAGTACGTGCCAGTACGCCAGATCGTCATAAAACGACTTCACCGGCACCCGCTCGTTGAGGCCGTGTGCGAACGAGTCGCTGTTTTTCATGAACATACCGTTGACGCCATAGGTGGGAATGCCCGCCGCGCGGAAATAAATGCCGTCGGTAGCGCCTGACTCCTGCACGGGCGTGATCGCGACGCCAGGGCGGATCGAATGCACTGCCTTGGTCACGGCAGCAACCACGTCGGGGCGGAGCGGCGAGGCATCACTGGCCACAGCATGGCCAATTAGCGTCACCTCCACCTTCGGCCCCACGAGACCCTGCAGCGTCTTTCGCACCGTCTCAATCGCCACACCCGGGAACACGCGGCAATTGATGTTGGCGGTTGCCGATTGCGGCAGCGCATTGTCAGCGTGACCACCTCGCAGCATGGTGGCCACGCACGTGGTGCGCGTCTTACCAACTTCCGAGGGCTCAGCGGCAAGCACGGCGGCCGCAGCCGCATCATGCGGATCCTTGGCGAAGTCACGCATCGCCTGCCCCACCTTACCCTGTGTACTGGCACCCAGCGCCTTGAACGACGCGATGGTGGTGTCGTTCCACATCACGGGGAACGCGTAGCCCTGCACCTTCTTCAGCGCATCCGCCAACTCGTAGATGGCGTTGTCCGCACGCGGCAGCGAACTGTGTCCGCCCGGGTTGCGCGTAGTCAGCTCGAAATCCGCATAGGCCTTTTCGGCGGTCTGCAGACCGAACACCAGCGGCTTGCCGTCTTCGCCCAGTTCGCCACCACCAGCGTCGGTGTTGAGTGCGAACTCCGCATCCACCAGATCCCGGTGGTTCTTGACCAGATCATCCATGGTGTCCTGCGAGGTTTCCTCGTCGCCCGTGTAGACAATGATGAGGTCACGCGTGGGCACGAAGCCGGCTTTTTTCAGTTGAATGAAATTAGCCGCCAGCACAGTGACACCGCTCTTGATGTCCTCCGTACCGCGCCCGTAGAAGTAACCATTCTCTTCAATCAACTTGAACGGATCGCGCTGCCAGTCTTCCGGTTTGGCCGTCACCACGTCCATGTGCGCCATCAACGCGATGGGTTTGCCGCCTGTGCCATTGCCGCGATAGCGCACCACCATCGCCGCCGTCTCGCCGTGCGAAATGATATGGATGTCCGAATCGGGAAAGCCCGCTGCACGAAACTGGCCAGCAAGGTAATTCGCCATCACCGGTACTTGCCCTTGTCCGATCTCCGTCTTGAAGGCGATCAGGTGGCTGAAGATATCCCGTGCCTGGGCCTGATCGGCGTCAGGCAGCGCCGCCAGGGCGGGCATGGCGACAGAACAGGTCAGCAAAGATGCGAGCAAGGGTTTCAGCATGGGCGGCTCACCGGCGTCGAAAGGAGCCGTGAGTATGTCGCGTTGGCCGCCCATGCGACACCATGCAAGGAACGATTCGGTTCCATGGAAACCATCTGTGGCGCTGCAGCACGGCTAAGAGTCGCTAACAAAACGTAGCGAGCGACCGTCAGGCGGGCGCGCAGTCGTTTTGTTAGCGGCTCTAGCTGCCATGGCGGTGCTTGCGATACACCCACCACTCGGGAGTAAGCTGGCATCGCCGATGCATCCCCAAGCTCGGCCCCCACATCGATGCAACATCACGCCGTCAGGAGGAAGAACATGGCTTTCTCTGCTCGCGCTTCCGATGCACCGCTCGCCCAGATCAATGTCACGCCACTGGTCGATGTCTTGTTGGTACTGCTGGTCATCACCATGATCACCTCACCGGTACTCATCCACAAAGTGAAGCTCGACCTTCCCCAGCACAGTATCGTCGACTTCACCGAACCACCCGCGATGGTCCAGCTTGCCATCCACGCGGATGGATCCATGACCTGGAACGATGCCCCCATCGACGCGTCGATGCTGTCATCGCAATTGGTGATCGCTGCTCACCAGAGCCAACAGCCGCATCTGGTACTCGACCCCGCCGACGGTGTGCCGTACCAGACGGTCGCCACCGTGATAGCCGAGGCAAAACAGCAAGGCTTGCAGAAGATCGACTTCATGGATCCTCGTTGATGCCACTAGTCCGCGAAGGCGTCAGCGCGCCTTCGCGGACGCAACACTCTCGTCACGCATCCACGACATAAGCAAACCGTTCCGAAAGCCGCATGAACCTGCGGTGCGGCGTTGTGCCGGCGTGCAGATGGGCGGACCTACGCTGTTCCCTGTGCAACACCGCCGCTGTCATGCCGGAGGGAACGTTGATGAAACACGACTCGTCCATTGCACTTCGCCATAAGCTCGCCGCAGCTGCGATCGCCGTGGCATGGGTGGCACTACCCCTGCCGGCGCTTGCCCAGTATCACCACGGCCCGCCGCCTCCGCAGCACTACGACCACCACTACGACCACGGTTACGACCGCGGTCACTACGACTATCACGACGACCACCACGGCAACGATACCGGCGCCATTGTTGCCGGCGCCTTGCTCGGCGTAGCGGCAGGTGTGGCCATTTCCAATGCGAACACGCCGCAGCCGCCACCCACCGTGGTCTATACCTCGCCACCGCCACCACCACCGCCAGGGGTCGTGTACTACGACAACGGTGGCTATTGAGCCGTTACGGATTCGCACTGCATAGGGAATACTGACTATGAAAACCATGCTTCGCAGTCTGACCATGCCGGCGCTGCTTTCCTTCGCGTTGGTTGCCGGGCCGGCCCTGGCGCAACAAGGCACACCTACCACCGCGCCTGCCGCACAGAAACCACCCACGGCTACGCCCGCGGCAACGCAAGACCACGGCCAGAAGCACGCTGATGCCGTCGAGCGCCGCATCGCCGACCTGCATGCCCAGCTGAAGATCACTGATGCGCAGGCCAAGCCATGGGATGCGTTTGCGCAGACCATGCGTGACAACGCACGCAAGGCGGACGAAGCCTTCCGCGACCGCGCACAGAAACTACCGACGATGAGCGCGCCGGATGCGATGAAGTCGTATGCCGACCTCACGCAGACGCATGCCGACAACATGAAGAAGCTCTCGTCGGCCTTTGACGATCTGTATTCGGCACTCACGCCGGATCAAAAGCAGATCGCCGACGCGATGTACCGCAACCAAGGCGGCCCCAAGGGTGGTGGCCCGCGCAAGGGTGGTAAAGCCAGCAAGGGAAGCAAGAGCGCGCCTGCTAGCGCATCCTCTTCGGCTAGCGGTTAGTCGCTACGCCATGCACGTCGACGCGGCGCGAGTTTCGCGCCGCGTCCGTATTCAGGTGTCCGTCGCCGTTCGCACCGCTTGTTTCAACGACACGGAATGGACGGTTTCCAGCGGGCCAAGCTGGTCGCGCGTGTCGTAGGTGACGTAGTGCAGTTCCCGTATCGCTAGCACTGGCGGAGGCATGGCGAGCATGGCCAACCGCCTGCGCACCACATCGCCACCCACGCATCGGCGGTACAAGCCCAGCGTGATATGGGGCACGTAAGGTGATTGACGTACTTCGCAGCTCGCCTCACTCAATGCATGTCGCCACCGCGACAGCTGCCCCGAGGCATCCCCCACGGGGACAAACGCTGCGCTGGCAAAACTGTCGGGTCTCGCCATCGGTAAGGTGCACAGGGTTCCTGCGCAGGCCTGCAGCAACGTGACTTGCCGCGCCAACCGCAGCGATGGGAAATCATCATCCGCGACACCCTCGCCATGGAAGCCGCAGACAAACACCGTGAGGTGGGGTTGCCTACGCGGACTGGGATGGATCAGGTCGGCCAGTTGCTCGCGTGTCGCTTCGATGTAATCGAGCAAGGCCGCATCCTGCACCGGTATTACCCATACGCCATACCGCCCGCGTCCCCGATGCCACTCGGGGTAGTCGCGCAACTCGGCCACCAGCGTTTCGGCGGGTCTCGCCACGGGATCGGAAAACAGCATGGCCAGATGGTAGCGATTCCCGGGCGCCCCCGCTTGCCGCTAAAGTGACGCCGCCAGACGCCATGGAGAATGCCATGTTCCGCTCGCGTCACTCCCCGCTCCCCGCCATCCTCTGGGGTGGATTTGTCGCCGGCACGCTGGACATCGGCGCCGCCACGCTGATCAGTGGCTACAGCCCGCTCATCATTCTCAGGTACATCGCCAGTGGACTGCTGGGCAAGACCGCGCTGAGTGGCGGCCTCGCGGAGGCTGGACTAGGCCTGGCGCTGCAATGGGCTATGTCATTGCTGATCGCCGCCCTCTTCGTGCTCACCGTAGGCCGCCGCGCCGCCGCAACGCGGCAATGGCCCGTGTGGGGTGTGGCCTACGGGGTGGTGATTTTCTTCGTGATGAACTACGTGGTCGTCCCGCTATCTGCGCTGCACGCCAAGCCGCATTTCAGCGCCTTCAGCTTTATCGCCAATATGGCGGCCATGCTGCTGTTTGGCTGGATCATCGCCCTGTTCGCGCGCAACAAGCTCGTTGGCTGACGCGGCTTCCTGCCGCAACAGTGCCGGATAAGGCACACTGGCGACGATGGAATGCGCTGCCCCAACCATGCCCGACCCGATTGATACCGCCACACCCGCCGGCACGTGGTGCCTCTACCTGATCGAATGTCGCGACGGCTCGTATTACGCCGGCATCACCAACGATCTCGATGCGCGCTATCAAGCTCACGTCAACGGCAAGGGGGCTCGCTACACGCGCTCGCATCCACCGCTGCGCCTGCTCGGTTCGCGTGTGTATGAAAATCGCGCAGCAGCGTCGCGCGCGGAATGGGCCATCAAACAACTGCCCAAGCACCGCAAGCTTGGCTATCTACGTACCGACGCCGACATCGCTGCGACGACCACCGTCACCCCGGCGCTGCCGGAATGACGGTGGTGGTTTCGCATCAGGACGACTTCTTCAGCATCGCCGTGATGGTGTCCAGCTTCTCGCGATAGCCGTCCAACGTTTTCGCCGTTGCCTGCGCAAACTGGTTTGCCTCATCCCAGCGACGCGCCTCAATGGCTTCGCGCACGCCAGGCACGGTTTTCACGCCGTAGCCGGTAAGCATGCCTGGCGCGTAGATCATGTGCTGAAACCATGGGCGTCCCGGCAAGCCGGAGGCATCCGTGAGTGATTGCTCCATCTGCCCCATCAATGCGTTCACCTGCTGCTGTTGCTCGGTGGACAGCTTGAAGCCCGCAGCAGCACGCTTGCTGTACGCATCTTCGAACGCCTGCGTGCTCTTTTTCAGCTTCTTCGCTGCATCGTCAAGCGGGGCAAGCTTGATATCGGGTACATCCGAATCACGCTCCGGTGGCAGGATCGGCCGCGTCGGGTCGGATACCAGTGCATACGCATGCTTGTCGAGCAATTGGTGTTGCTGCTCCGTATCCTTGCGCGTGTCCTCTACCAGCTTGTGCAACTGCTCGACATAACGATCCAGCGTGTCGCTGAAATCGCCGAAGCGCATCGGCAGCACGCTGGCATCAGCAGTGCGCAGCACGATGTGGCCCGCCACCTTCGACAGCGCTACGCCGTACTGGAAGTCCTGGTCACCAAAGCGCACGTAGTGATCGAACGAGTCGTAGGCAGAGTGATAGATGCCGCCGTTGTCGTCCTCGCCGCTGAAGCCCAGGTCCAGCGAAGCGATACCCAGGTGCTCGAGGAAGGCGCTGTAATCCGAGCCCGAGCCCAGCGCCATGATCGGCACATCACCACCTGCTGCGGCGAGCTTGGCGAACTCCTTCGCCTCCGGCTTGGCGTCCTTGTTGCTGCCATTCACCATGACATGCGCGCGCATGCGTTCGCGCACACTGACCTTGGTTTCGGGATCGACGACACCCTCGGCTACCTGGTTCACCAGATGCTGGTACGAATGACTGCCGCCCGCTTCCAGAAAGCCGCGGCCATTGGTATCGGAGTTGAGATACAGCACCGCCTTCTGCTTCAGCTCGTCCGCGTGGGTTTCCGCCCATTCGGTGGAACCGAGCAGGCCCGGTTCTTCGCCGTCCCAGCTCGCATAGACCAGCGTGCGCTGCGGCTTCCAGCCCTGCTTGTAGAGCGTGCCGATGGCTTTCGCTTCCGCCAACAACGCCACGTTGCCTGCCAACGGATCCCACGCACCGAACACCCAGCCGTCGTGATGGTTGCCGCGCACAATCCAGCGGTCGGGTTCTGTGGAACCCTTGATCACGGCGATCACGTCGTACACCGGCTTCTGGCCCCAGTCCGACAACACGGTCAGGTGTACGGGCGCACTGCTCGGTCCCATGTGATAGGTGACCGGCAACGAGCCGCGCCAGTGGCCCGGCGCCACCGGCCCAGTCAACGACTTCAGCAGCGGTGTCGCATCGGCATAGGAAATGGGCAGCACCGGAATCTTGAGGATGGTCTTGGCATCTTTGAGCGCCAGCCGCTTGGCATCGGGCGTGGAGCCGACACCGGGTGTCAACGGATCGCCTGGGTACTGCTGCATGTCAGCCACCGAACCGCGCTGCACGCCATCCTCCGGACGCCAGCCGCCCTGCGGATAGGTGTCACCCTCGGCGTAACCGTCATCGTGCGGATCGGAGTAGATCAGGCAGCCCACCGCGCCATGTTCCTGCGCCAGCTTGGGCTTGAGGCCGCGCCAGCCGCCGCCGTAGCGCGTAATCACGATCTTGCCGCGCACGTCGACGCCACGGCGGGCCAGATCCTTGTAGTCGTCCGGCATACCGTAGTTCACATAGACCAGCGGCGCGCTCACATCGCCATCGCCACCGTAGACGTTGTACGGCGGCAGCACGCCATCCTTGATGCTGGAGGTCGCATCGCCAGCTACGGCCGGCTCATGCAACTTCGCGGTGTACGGGTGCGGGCCTTTCAACTCCAGCGCCACCTTCTTTGGGGTGGGATAGAGCACGTTGAAGGTTTCGATGTGGGCATCCCAGCCCCACTCCTTGAACTTAGCGAGCATGAACTCCGCATTGGCTTTGTCGTGCGGCGAGCCCACCTGATTAGGCTCGGACGACATCTGCTTGAGCCACGCGCGCTGATCGGCGGGATCGAGCAAGGCGTCGAAGCGTTGCTCCAGGCTCTGCTGTGCGGCCGCGCCGTCCGTGGTGAAGCCGAGCATGCCCTGGTCGGCTTTGCCCGGATCGTCCACAGCCCATGCGCTCCCCATCGAAGCCAACAGGCAGGCCGCCAGCAGCGGCCGTATCGTCAAACGAGTCATGCGTTGTCTCTCCCCAGCGTTGCAGCGTTGGCACGAATGGTTGCCGCCGCGCTCTCCCTTCGCGACGACGTTCAATGCTGTCGTGACACTTATACCCCCTGCCCCGCGGCATCCGCCTAGGACAAAGGTCATGCTTTGGACGGATGTCTACCGCAAGAGAGCTCAGGAAGGCATGGCGCGCGACGCCTTCCACGCAGCCAGCCGCTCGGCGATGTAGTGATCCGCATCGGCCTCGGTGTTGAGCGCGGGCACAACGTGGTGTGTATCGCCCTGCGCATTGGGTACGGGCAACCGCGATACCAGTTCCGCGTAAACCTCTTGCAGATGCGAAGGCTCGCCGGCCGCAGGGTTCTTGCCTTTGGAGGTCGGCACCGTTACACCCGCAAGCGGATCGTCGGTACGTGGCGTCACCAGGGTAAGCACGCTGCCGACATCCGGCGCGGCGGCATCGCGCGCCGTCAGCGCCGGCACGCCCCATCGCGCTTCGACCGTGCTCAGAATGGAGGTGTGATCCAGCGCCATGCTGCCCGCCGGCACTCGGAACACCGTGCCCGCAGGAATCAGCGGTGAGATCAGCACGGTCGGCACACGCGGCCCGAAACGTTTGAAGTCGAAGCCGTACTCGCCCGCCGTGGCATCGGGCGGCACCGCGTTGGTCGGCGGCGGCACGTGGTCATAGCAACCGCCATGCTCGTCGTACGTCACGATCAGCAGTGTCTGATTCCACAATGGACCGCTGCGCAACGCGGTGTACACGTCGTGGATCAACTGCTCGCCCAGCGCCACGTCATAGTTGGGGTGCTGACTGTTGCCGCTGGAACCCCAGCTGGGTTCGAGAAAGATGTAGTTAGCCAGCGTGCCGTTGGCTGCAGCCTTCTGGAAGTCCGAAAACTGTCCGAAGTTGGTATCTGGCGCGTTGACCAGATCCGAGTACGTCACGCGCGTGAGCGGCTCGGCGTTATAGCCGTAGATGGCCCAGGACACGCCCTTCTGCGTAAGAGCCGCATAGATGGTCGGTGCGGTGAACGACTTGGTGGTGTCGTCCATGTGGCCCTGCGATGTGGCCGCATGAGTGAACGCACGATTGGGTAGCGTTTCCGTGGGTGCCGAGCCGAACCAGTGATCGCACACCGCAAAGCCGCGCGCCAGCGCCGACAGCACGGGCAAGGTCTGTGGTGTGTGCATGCCCATGATGTCCGCGGCGACGGTACCCGCCAGGATGGAGCGCTTCTGCTGCGCCTCCCACGTCAATGTGGACGCAAAGTTGGCGACAAAGCCCTGGTTAGTCGCCACCGGCGGCACTGGTGCAGTCGCGCTGCCAAAAAGCTGCGCATTGGTCGCACTGTAGCCCTCGCCCGGGTCCGCACCGGGCATGTAGTACGTACTGGTGGTGTTGGGTGGAATGCTGAATACGGTAACGGCCGCGCCTCCACCCGCCCCCGGGTTGCTTTCTTTGCCTGTCAGTCCTTCGAAAGGCTGTCCGCCAGGCGACACGTTGCCCGAGTCGGCATAGAGAAAGCCCAGCATGTGATCGAAGGAGCGGTTCTCCAGCATCAGCACCACGATGTGGTTGATGGCCGACAGCTGGCTTTTGGTCTGGGTGGTCATGTCGCCGCCTTGGGGTTAGGTGGGAAAAGGGCCATTTCGACGCCTGGCGTGTCTGCATTCCATCATCGACGCGTGTCGTACGCGTGACCCGGCGCACACCACGACGTTCAGGATCGGCAGGACTGAAGTTTCTTCCGGACGCGCCGATAAACCCCTCGTGCCCGGCTATGGGGCACGGATGACTCCTTATGGCGGGACACGTATGCTGCAAACGGCGCCGAACATCGCCTATCTCAAGGCCGCATGGGCTGCATTCGCGGGCATCAGCGGCTCCAATGCCCAGCAAAGCTACGAAGCGGCGGGCCTGAGCTTCACGCGCATCAACCACTCCACCCTGGTGCGCAAGAACGACGTTCAAGTCTCCACCATGCCCATTCACTACACGCGGCACGAGCTGCGCGTGGGCTTCCTGGGTCGTATCGAGAACGAAGTGCGCAAGGCGGTAGATGAGATCGAGGCCGTGTTCTACCGCGATCTCTGCTTGCCGCAAGGCCACGAATTGGTCATCGAGCTGGACGAATGCCTGCGCATGCTGCGTCGCCGCGGCCATCGCTCGCTGTCCATCCTGATTCAGCCGGACAGCTCCGCCACGCTAGACACCTACGTGCGTGTGGAAATGCGCGTATTCCTCGATTCGCCGCGTGCCTGCCTGTTCGCCAGCGCGGCGGACGCTACGACCCACGGTTTTGTGGATCTGCTGGAAGATGCCCCAAAGCGTGCCCGCGTGCCCCGTGCGGCGAACTACGGCGAACTGGCCGCGCAAATGAGCACGACGTTGAACGACGCCTTCGCTTCCTTTCCGCGCGCCTTGCTCGCTGCCTGAGGCCTTATTCCACAGGAATATAGAGGTCAGTTTCCGACGACGGATCGTCCGGTGCGATGAAACGCTCATCGTAACGCTCGAACTCCACGCCGGATTGCGCACGCAATCCCAGCTTGGGTAGCAGGCGCGTATGGATGGTCTGGAAGGTTTCGCCAATCCCCGTGACCGCGCCCCGGTGGGTGAACACGCCGTACTTCTGGGCCGGGACGGTGAACTTCACCATGCCCTCGGGCACCACGGCATCCTCGGCCACCGGCAGACCCGCCACATAACGCAGCATGCCGTCTGGCATAGCCGCGCACACGCCAAAGGCCACGCCTGGTTCCGCCAGCGGCTGCACTTCGTGCTCGCGCGGCAGAAAGCGCTCCCATAGTGGCCCGATGCCGTTCGGACTGCGGGCGATGTATTCCAGGCCGACGACCGTGAAGGCGGGCAGCGATACGATCCGGTAGTCCATGGCGACGTCCTGGGGCAGCGTTGAACGAACCCCAAGCCTAAGCCAGTGGACGGATATGACAACAGGGTGAAAAGGGCCACTTGCGGGGTGAATGCCTTTCCACCTCACTCATGGGAGAAGTGTCGATATCGCCGGCCCCCGTTCGTCGTGAGGGTAGACGCGCCCTTCGCCCGGTCGGGCAGAGGATGCGCCTGCACACCATCCCCTTGTCGCGCCTGAGGTCTTGCTCATGTCCCAAGCCCCTACGCTGGTCCCCGTCGCCGAGCTCGTGAAGCGCAATGGCGTCACCTTTGCCGGCGAAAGCGCCGAGTACCGGCACGCCCGCAACGCCCTGCTTGCTGAAGAACTGGAGCTGCGCCGCCATATCGAACGCGTGGCCGAACAACGCCGCGCCCTGCCTCCGGGCCCCGAGGTGAAAGGGGACTACCGTTTCACGGGCGAGCACGGCCCCGTGGATTTCGCTGGCCTGTTTGGCGACAAACAGACCTTGGTCACCTACAGCTACATGTTCGGCCCGCAACGCGAACGCCCCTGCCCCATGTGCACGTCGCTGCTCAGTGCGTGGAACGGTGAAGCGCGCGATATCCAGCAGCGCGTGGCATTAGCCGTGATCGCACGCTCACCCATCGAGCGCCTGCTCGCCTTCAAGCAGGAGCGCGGCTGGAAAGACCTGCCGCTCTACTCGGATCTCAACGGACACTTCAGCCGCGACTACGGCGCTATCGATGACAAAGGCAACGACGAGCCTGCGTTCTGTGTCTTCACGAAACGCGACGGCCATATCCGCCTGTTCTGGGCCGGTGAAATGAGCATGGCCACCGCCGATCCCGGCCAGGACCCGCGTGGCGCGCCCGACCTCATGCCGATCTGGACCATCCTGGATTGCGTGCCCGAAGGCCGCGGTACCGACTGGTATCCGAAGCTGAGTTACGGCGCCTGACTACAAAACTAACGGGCCGCGACTACGCGGCCCGTCACCTTGCCCACCCTCAGAGCCGGCTCACGATCTCCGCATACGTCATTCCCTCACTGTCATTCCGGCCTGCGCCGGAATGACAGTAAGGAAAACTGGCGCTCAAGCCAGGTCGTAAACAAACGCTCACATGGTCTTCAGGCAATTGACCATCCATGCCTTGCCGAAACGGTCGGTGAGCATGCCGAAGCGGTGCGCCCAGAAAGTTTCTGCGATGGGCATAGACACCTCACCACCCTCAGCAAGCGCCTTGAACACGCGGTCAGCCTCGGCGGCGTTGTCCACGTCGATATTCACGCAACCTTTGGATACCACCGTGTGCGGCGGGCTATCAGCGCCCATCAGGATGCCGCTGGGCGTTTCCAGTTGCGAATGCATCACGCGGCTATGCGTTTCCGGCGGCATGTCGTTGGCCATGGGCGATTCGCCGTAGGTCATGCGCATGGTGATCTTGCCGTTGAACGCCTTGGCGTAGAAATCGAACGCCTCGCGCGCCTGGCCATCGAAATCGAGATAGGGAATGAACTTCATCGAGCTACTCCTGCTTCGTGGGGACAGAGAGCCCTACGGCATCCCGCTGCGTGAGCGCAACGGCAGCCGTGTGGCCATCCTTAAAACCGCACCGGGATCATTGTTCCGGCGTGATGGTTCATCAGGATGACGAACGAGCGTCTCACGGATCGACATTGAGCAGCACCGCCTGACGCCCGCGGCGTACGGCGCATCGAACGGATCAGGCCCGGATCATGCCCGGGAGCTGGTTGTCCGCGATCACACGGTTTCGCCCGGTGCGCTTGGCGCGGTAGAGCGCGGCGTCCGCTTCCCTGCGCAATAACTGAAGCTCGTAACCTGAGCTATCGGTGGACGCCAGTCCGATGCTGGCGGAGAAGGTGACAAGACGGCCGTCACCCTCCACCGGCGTCGCCTCGATCGCCGTGCGGATGCGATCGGCAATGGCCACGCCCTGCTCGCGCGTGCAATCGGGCAGCAGGATGCCGAACTCCTCGCCACCCAGGCGACCGAAGAGGTCTGTCGGGCGAAGCTGCCGTTGGCAGAGCGTCACGGTGTGCTTGAGCACGATGTCGCCAACGGCATGGCCGTGCGTATCGTTGATCAGCTTGAAGTGATCCAGGTCGATGGAGATCAGGCAGGCAGCACCCGATTTCCTCTCTGTCGCGCGCAACACGCGCTCGGCCTCACTCACAAAGTGCTGGTGGTTGAAGATGCCGGTCAGGCTGTCGCGGAAGGAGAGCATCTTGAAGCGCAGCTGCGAGCGCTTGATGCGCAACAGCCATGCCGCGATGGAGATGACCAGGACCAGCAGCAATGCAATGTAAAGCCGACTCGTTTCGACAGCCTTGGTGTCCAAGGCCTGTTGCAGGCGCAGGATATTGTTCTGCTTGCTCAGCCCCTCAGCCTCCAGCCGTTGCGCGAGCAAATGCTGCTGCACGGTGGCATAGGCCAACGACCTGGCGCTGATATCGTCGATGTAGCCCTTGTCCTGGGCGACAAAGTTCTCGTAATAGGCCAGCGAAGCCGCTGGGTTACCCCGGCGCTTCTCCACCTTATAGAGCACCTCGTAGGCAGTCCGGACCCATTCGCTGACTTCGTCCTGGCCACTCATGGCCAATGCGGCGAGCGCCGCCTTGCGGGCATTGGCCTCGTCGCCCAGCTTTTCATACGCCTGGGCAAGCTGTACTTGCACGGCACGCATGTGTGAGTAGTAGCGGTTGGCGGCGACGCTGGGAGCCAGGTGGTTCAGCAGAGCGAGCGCTTTCTCTGGCCGGTCTTCGGTGAGGTAAAGGTCGCTCTTGATCAACATCATGGTGTTGACGAATACCGGTTGTCCGGCCGCCGAACAGGCATCGATCGCTTCCTGCAGCTTCGGGCTGGACGAGGTGAGCCGATCCGTCTTGTTGAGCGCACTCACTTCCATGGACAGCGGGTTGCACAGGCTTTCACCAGGAGGCACCGAGTCCTCCATCATGCGCGCGTACTTGATCGCCAGATCGGTCTGCCCCGCGTACACCATCAACTGCGAGAGATTGGACAGCACAATAAAGCGCGCCAGCTTGTCCTTTACCGTCGGCAAGTCGGACGCCAGCTGGTTGGCCAGCGTAAACGCTTCCTCGTAATGGTTGCTCAGCCCGAGGTTGTGCATGAGCAAGGCCATGGACTTGGCCTTCAGCGTCGCGTCACCGGAATGATCGATGACGTCTTGCAGCATCATGTTGGCCTTGGTCGCATCCCCCTCGAAGGCCGTCTGCCACCCATCGAGATAGCGCAGGTACCACTTCTGCACAGGCGTCAGCTGGGACGCCTCTTCGTGGATCTGCGCGAGCATGGCGACGAAACGCGGGTGGTCGATGGTGCGTACCCGCTCCGTCTGCTCGAGGAACTTGCCGGGATCGGTGACCGTCCCGGCGGCGTGAATCACGCCCGGCAGTACGCAGAAGGCCAGGCTCGCGAGTGCGAGCCGTGGCCAAGCCTTGCATCGCCGGAGCGACATCGCGATACCTAGGCGGCCTGCGCGGGCAGGTTGTGCACGGACTCGGGATCCTTGTTCGGCTCCCCTTCTTCGTCCGGCACCGGAACCGGCACAGGAATCGGCTCCTCGCGTTGTGGGTAGGTCTGAGAGCTTTGGGTCACGTGCATGACGTGCTCGCCAAACTCCCGCCCCAACTGCGCGCTGTCACCCGATGCCACCGCAGCCACCAGCGCTTCGGAGGCATCAGCCGCCGCCAGCAGGGTGGTGAGTTCATCAGACGACGCATGACGCAGCGTTGCATCCTGGCCAATGGCCTCAAGCCAATCCATCGTATCGGTCATATGTCAGAGCCCCCTCTGTTTTGTTGTGATGATCTTGCATTGATTGCTGCGTCCGGCACGCCACGGTCGCGCCGGTATAGCTTGATGACACACGATGACAAGCGTCATCGGCGGGCCATCATCGTGCCATGCGCCAACGGGCCTCTCCCCCGTCACGCGTGGTCACTGTACCGCGTTACGCAGGCTCCACGGCGTTTTCCGCCGCTTCCAGTTCTGCCAGCCGCGCCTGTATCGCCAGGTTTGGCTTCATGGCCTTCGCCGGGGGCAACACCACGGTTTCCTCGGCGGACAATTCGATATGCGGCAGGTCGCGCAGGGCGATGCGGCGGATACGCGGCTGCTGGATGGGCAGCGTCGCCGCGCGGTAGATGATCATTTGATGGTCGAGCGGATAATCCGCGCTCAGCAAGTCGACGAACACCTGCCGATACGCAGCCCCCGTCGCCTTGAAACGCGCCAGCGACTGGTCACCCACGTGCCCGACCTGCCATAGCACCAGATAGCCGGTGGGATCGATGCGACGCTCAAACAGCAGCAACTGGCTGGCTTCGAAGTGCTGGCAACCGAAACGGCCCGGGTCGATGCCCAGATCCGCATAGAGGCAGTCTTCGGCAGAAATGCCCGGCTCCATGTGCGCGTGATAGCCCTCGGCACGCGCCGCCTCGATGGCCTTGTGCGGCGACCAGGCAAAGATGCCAGGGTGCCCGTAGAACACACCGCAGACACGCTTGCCGGCGCGCACTTCGGTCATCATCAGGTCGACCCATTCGCGATAGGTCGTGAGTCGCGACTTCCCTTCCCGGTAATAGGGCTGCAGGCTGCGCACATCGGGATGCATGCGTTGCAGCCAGGCCTCGACGATGCCGTCGGACACACCCGCGAACACCACGTCCGATTGGGTGATATGGCTGCGCGCCAGTGGCGTGAGGTGGGATCCGAGCGTCATGCCCAGGCCGACACAGGCCAAGCTACCGCGGCGCGCGTCTGTCGATGCCGGTATCGAAGGGTTTTCCATCCCGCGATATTAGGGCAATTTCTTATCGCTGAGCACGCCAGGCGACATATGGCAAAGGATCGCCCAAGGCGCCCCAGAGCCTTGTATAACAGCCGAAAAGTTTGCTGGATCGAGACAAGCAAAGTGGCGCGCGCTGACGCACAAGCGCATGGTAGCGCTCACCGCTCGGTGAGAATCGCACAGGCAGGAGGCTCGCAAGCCCTCCCCCCTGGGCACGGCGCCGATGGGGCTCCAACGCCCGGGTAGCCCAACGCCATAGCCGCCCACTGTCGCGGCATCGGCCACAAGCGATAGATTGGGCTTTTGAACCCCAGGGCCTGCCCCGGGCACTCACTCCCCACTGTCTACCCCGACGCACCACGAGGATACCGGCATGAAAAAGCATCTCCTGTGTTCGCTGGCCGCCACGATCCTGGCCGCTGGCATGACCCTGGCAACACCCGCACTCGCCGCCATCAGCCAGGGCGCCACCGCGCCAGCCTTCACCACCCAGGCCAGCCACGACGGTAAGAGCTTCACCCTTTCGCTCGCGGACGCGCTTAAGAAGGGTCCGGTCATCGTCTACTTCTTCCCCTCCGCCTATACCGGTGGCTGCGACATCGAAGCCCACGCCTTTGCCACGGAAGCCGCGAAGTTCGCCGCAGCGGGCGCCACCATCATCGGTGTCTCCGCCGACAGCATCGATAGGCTCAACACGTTCTCGGCTGACCCGAGTTACTGCGCCGGCAAGTTCCCGGTGGCATCCGACCCGCAAGGCAAGATCGCCGCCCAGTACGACGTGAAGATGTCCGCGGCGGAGCCTGATGCGAAGGATGTGCGGGGCCAGGCCATTGAGCACGGCTTCATTTCGCGCGTGACCTTCGTGATCGGTCGCGACGGCAAAGTGGCCGCGGTGTTCTCCTCCGAGGCCGATCACCTGCATCCGCAGGAGCATGTGAGCAAGTCGCTCGCCATCGTGCAGCAGTTGCAGGCTGCCAAGGCGCCCTGAGGATACGTACAGCGCACGTCCGCGTTCCATCAAAGGCGGACGTGCGCGATCCCGGGCGCGAATTACCCCCCGCCCCACGGTCACGAAACCGTCGCTTGCAGTCCTACGAGGCACCCGGCAAGCTCTCCCGTTTGACCAACCGGAGTTGCCATGTCCTCGCAAGAAACCATCATCCAGATCATGCCCGCCACGGGTTGGGTTGCCGTGTTTGACGAGAGCGGCGACGAGAGCGCAGAAGCGCTCGTGTGCTTCGCGCTGGTGGAGTCCGTGCAGAACGGCACCACGCGCCGTGACGTGCGCCCGATGCTGGTGAACGGCAAGCAGATCAGCTTTGCCGACGCCGCACCGAACTTCCTGCGCGTGGAAGAACTCGAAACCTTCGAGGACGAAGGCGAAGAGGAAGAAGAGGAAGACGGCGAGGAGTAATCCTGCGCTTCCGCTTCATTCGCAAAGGCCGGCCACTTAGCCGGCCTTTGTTTTTCAGAGTGAAACGTCGACTACCACCTTGCCCCACGCCTCGCGTCGTTCGATCAGTGCGTAAGCCTCGCCTACCGAGGCCAGATCGAAGGGCCGCGGGTCAACGAACGGCGTGATCCTTCCGTCGTTCGCAAGCCGCGTGACCTCGCGCAGGATGTCGCCGTGGTGCTCACGCCCCTCGCCCGTCAGCAACGGCAACAGCGTGAAAACGCCCGAATAGGTCGCCGCGCGGAACGACAGCGGCGCCAACGCATGTGTGCCCCAGCCAAGCGCGCTGACCACGCGGCCAAAGCGTTTGACTGCGTTGAACGCCGCATCGATGCCGGTGCCGCCCACCGTGTCATAGACCAAATCGAAGCCATGGCCGCCAGCGTGCTCGGCAACGTACTGCTCCACCGCCGTGTCCCTGTCGATGGGCACGGCGCCCCAGGCCCGGATTCGCTCCGCCTTCGATGCACCGTCGACCGCATAGACCGACGCACCGAAAGCGCGCGCCAGTTGAATGACCGCGTTGCCCACACCACCGGCACCCAATACCAGCACCGACTGTCCGGCCTTTACCTGTGCACGGTCGACCAGCCCCTCCCAGGCGGTAATGAACGCCAGCGGCAACGAAGCCGCTTCGCCCATGCCGATGCCCGATGGCCTCAGCGCAAGGAGGCGCGCATCCACTGCGGCGAATTCCGCCAGCGAGCCCGGCACGCCGCCCACGCCACCCGTCATGCCATATACCTCGTCGCCGGGGCGAAAAGCGCTGACGCCGGGCCCGACGGCTTCCACTACACCTGACATGTCCATGCCAAGGATCGCCGGCAGCGGATGCCGGGCGTGGCCGGCCTTGCCGGCGCGGATCTTCAGGTCGAGTGGATTGACGCCGCTCGCCCCCACCCGAACCAACACTTGCCCCGGGCCTGGCACCGGGCGATCCATGGTGACAAGACGAAAGTCGCCATCGTGCTCTTCGAGCAAGGCGGCCTGCATCGATGGTGAAGCATTCATGGCACCGTCCTCGTGGTCTAGCGGAACCAACCTCGCATCGCTTCGCGCAGATAGTGCCCCAACCACATCGTTTTGCGCATCGATGTGTCCAAAAGCCGTCGGCCTGCGTAAGCCTCAGGCACGCCATCCATTGCCCGCGATAAAAGGCCCGGCGCGCACCTCGGAAGATTTGTATCCGAATGTATCTAGCCTCCCCTGAGGTACATCTGCTTTCAATTCGGCCTGGGCGTCACACGAAAGCGATACACGGCGATGTTCTCCTAACGCCATACCCACCTGCCGGAGAACAGCCATGTCGGACCTGATCAACCCCAAGCGTCGCCGCTTCCTTGGCGCCACCGCGCTCGGCCTTGCGATCGCCCCGCTTGGGTTGTCCTCGCTCGCCAACGCCCAGGCGGCCAAGTCCACGCCTGCCAACGCCAAGCGTACGGCGACAAGTGGACATACCTCGTTCAAGTCCATCAAGCATGTGAAGGCCGGCGTGCTCGATGTGGCCTACGCCGAGGACGGCCCGGCCGACGGCAAGCCCGTTCTGCTGCTGCACGGCTGGCCGTATGACATCTACAGCTTCGTCGACGTGGCCCCCATCCTTGCCGCCGCGGGCTACCGCGTGATCATCCCCTGGCTGCGGGGCTACGGCGACACCCGCTTTCTCTCGGCCGACACGCCGCGCAATGGCCAGCAAGCCGCACTCGCGGTCGACGCCATCGCGCTACTGGACGCGCTGAAGATCGACCAGGCCGTCGTCGCTGGCTTTGACTGGGGCGCGCGCACCGCCGACATCCTCGCCGCCGTGTGGCCGCAGCGCTGCAAGGCATTGGTATCGGTGAGCGGTTACCTCATCGGCAGCCAGGCCGCCAACCACGCGCCGCTACCGCCCAAGGCCGAACTGCAATGGTGGTACCAGTTCTACTTCGCCACCGAGCGCGGCGAAGCCGGCTATGCCAAATACACTCACGATTTCGCGCGGCTCATTTGGGAACTGGCCTCGCCGCAATGGGGTTTCGACGACGCCACCTTCGCGCGCTCCGCAGCCGCGTTGGACAACCCCGACCAAGTGGCCGTGGCCATCCACAACTACCGCTGGCGTCTGGGCATCGCCGAGGGCGAGGCGCAATACGACGCGCTGGAAACCAAGCTCGCCACCCTGCCAAACATCCAGGTACCCACCATCACGATGGAAGGCGACGCCAATGGCGCGCCACACCCCGAACCGGCTGCCTATGCGAAGCGATTCACCGGCAAGTACCAGCATCGCCTGATCAACGGCGGCATTGGCCACAACCTGCCGCAGGAAGCTCCGGCGGATTTCGCGCAGGCCGTCATCGACGCGGACCACCTCTGAACCGTTTCCGGGGAATACATCCATGAAAACACTGTTGGCTCTTGCCGCCGCCGGCGGTCTGATAATCGCGGGCGTGCTGGCCGGAGTGTCCCAGGCGAGCGAATCCACATCCACGCCAGCCTCCCCGATCTACGGTGTCACCCTGCCGCAGGGCTACCGTCAATGGGAACTGATTGCGCCCGCACTGGAAGACGCACCACTCAACGAACTGCGTACCGTCGTCGGCAACAAGGTGGCCGTTGATGCCTATGCGCGAAACAGCCAGCCCTTTCCTGATGGCACCGTGCTGATCAAACTCGCGTGGAAACGCCAACCCTCCGCCGAGTTCGCCACCGCAACGGTGCCCGGTGCTGCCACGACTGTGCAGGTGATGGTGAAGGATTCCAAGAAGTACGCCGCCACTGGCGGCTGGGGATTTGGCCGTTTTATCGACGGGAAGCCAGCGGATGAAGCGCAGCACCGCACCTGCTTCGCATGCCACGCGGCGCGCGCCAGCGGGCACGATTTCGTCTTCACCCGATACGCACCCTAAAAACGTCCGATGGAGCTTCCCTGAGCCAGCGGGTTTGTTGCCAGAGTCGTTGGTCTGGTGGAAGATCCGCGCGGCGAGAGGCCAGCGAGATCTCTGTTATCGCCACTCACCTACGATCACTGCTTCGCATTCGGGAAGACACATGACCATGCTCACGGAACAAGACGCCACACCACGGCTCACCCCATGAAGCCCGAAGACCTGCAGCGACTCGTCACCATGCCCATGCCCTATGGCAAATACCAGGGCCGCCTCATCGCCGACCTCCCTGGCGCCTACCTCGCCTGGTATGCCCGCAAAGGCTTCCCGCCCGGCGACCTCGGAAATCTCCTTGCACTGGCTCTCGAACTCGACCACAACGGTTTGAAGCCGCTGCTCGATCCGTTGAGGAAGCGCAGGTAAGGCTGTTTGCGCAAAGAAGGCATGGGCGTTGGCTTTCGATCCGACATGGATATTGGCGAGACAACGAGAAAGGGCCGGAAGGAATATGCGTTCAAGCGGCTGATGGCCCGCTCGACATGAATTCCGCATGCAGCACTTCCGTTTCCTCGTCTGCTGGAAACATAGATTCGATGCGCAGTTCCTGAGCGGCCACGCTTTGAGGCGCCCCCACGGTGGTCACCATCGAAAAGTAACGAAGTGTTTTGCCGTGCATCCTGAAACCCAAGGGAATCATGGGAAGGTTCGGCGCAGAAACACTTGATCCTCGCAGCCGCCACGCGGGATCAACCCCTGGGTACGCGAACAGTTCATCCAGCAGGGTTCGGCTTCGTTCGTCCAGGACACCTCCAACCAGCTCCCTATGCACTCGGTGAATGAGGCTTCTGGCGACCGTTTCCCAATCCACGACAAACGGCCGCATGCCTTGTGGATCAAACATGAGATGCAGCAAATTCCTCGGCTTCGCGCGTGCCGCCATATCGACAAACAATCCGAAAAAGTGCGGCGATGAGGCGTTGGTGGCCAGTACGTTCCAGTAACGATCCATGACAATGGAAGGAAAGGGATCATGCTGGCGAAGCAGGCGATCCAGTGCGCGCGTAATGCCCTGCATTTCCTGCGCATTCCAGGCGGTTTCCGGGTAGATCGGCGCGTAGCCGGCCGCGAGGAAGAACGCATTCCGTTCGCGCAGCGGAACGTCCAGTGATTCGACGATGCTCGTCAACGCATGGCGACTCGGCACACTGCGACCCTTTTCGATAAAGCTTAGATGCCGTTGCGACATACCTGCATCAAGCGCCAGCCCCAGTTGGCTGGCGCCGCGCATTTCTCGCCAGTGACGCAGCAGAAGACCCAGGTCATGGGATGGAGATGTCTGGTCGCTATACATGGTGCCCATGGGATCCTCCAAGCGTGTCCAGCTGGCGATGCGCACGATAACCGCTTGAGTGTGTCATACGCGGTCGCCAGCTACGCTTCCATCAGCCCCCTGCCCGAACAAGGCTCGTGGATAGTCAGGGCCAACGGCGTGCCTGGAATGCCTCCTCCAACGGCGGATGGGTGATATTGCCCGTGTAGTTGGTGATGGTCGACGCAGCGACCACGGCAACCGTTTCCAGTAGATGGCGTTTGTCAAAACCGGCCTGAAGAAACGTCGACACATCGTGATCGTCCAAATGTCCGCGCTTCTCGATAAGCGTCCGGGCCAAAGTGGAGAGTGCGGCGTGCTTCGTACCGAGGGGGCTCCGGCCCTCGCGGATGGCATGGACATCCGCCTCGTCAACACCTTCCTTGATGGCCAGAAAGGAGTGAAAGGCCACGGCCCAGGAACACTTATTCGTCACGGCATTGGTAAGCAGGATCACCTGAACCTGCTCTTCGGGAAAGCTGCCACCATGCACTTTGCCAAAGAGCCCGACCAGGCTATCGATCAATATGGGCGATGTCGCCATCGCGCCGACGATATTGGGGATGACGCCAAACGTGCCCTGCAGCGCCTCGAGAGCAGGCCCGGATTGTGGTGGTGCGGATTCCATTGTGTGGACGGAAAAAGATGTCATGGGTAGTCCTCGCTGAATACATGCATCGCCATCGATATCGATGACGTGGAGGAACCTTAGGCGTGTGCATTGAACGAGCCAACTACCTGGGAGGTAATAAACCAGTCTCGATTCGTGAAAGGAAAAGCCCACAGATCTCGCGATAAGATGAGATATCCGCCCCCGCCCCTTAAAGCGAACGTCCGGCGCTGGATCACCCTCCCTTCTCACACCCATCAAGGATGACTTCACTGACATGGCAAAGATTCACCTGGTCGAAGGGCCCGTTGGTGCCGGCAAATCCACGTTCGTCGCAGCGCTGCGAAAGCAACACGCAGCGCCAGGCTTCATTCTCGATGCATGGTTCGTCCGGCTATACAGCCCGGATCGTCCGGCCACGAACTTGATGGAGTGGTACATAGCCCGGAAAGAGCGCTGCCTGGAGCAGATCTGGGAAGCCGCCAAGGAAGTTCTCGACGCGGGCCATGACGTCGTCCTCGAGCTTGGGCTGGTCGAAAGGACAAGCCGCGAACGCTTCTGCACGCAGATCATGAGCGCCGGATACGAACTGACCATCTACCTGTTGGATGCTCCAAGGGACATCCGGCGCGAACGCGTCCGCAAGCGCAACCTGGAAAAAGGTTCGACCTACGCCATGGACGTACCCGATGCATTTTTCGAGATGGCGAGCGATCACTGGCAACCCATGGACGAGATCGAACGCGAGATGTACGACGTCCGCGAGATCTCCTAACCTGATCGCCAAGGTCTGCTTTCGACTGCGACTTCAGTCGATCAACGCAAAGCAGAAGAAACGTGTCCTGCACATACCCATCAGAATAGGACTCCGCGTAGCAAGGATCCTCGTTGTCCCTGATGCCAGGCATGAATCGATCGGCATAGGCTGCTGCGCCAGAAGAACAGGGCTTCACAACATGGAGTCGAGGTCGAGGTATCTGAGAGATGGCGACTTTTCGACCGGCTACCGCACCTCTTCGTTTCAAGCTCCATTGCCGAACCGCAGCGGGTCTTTGCCGTTCGATCAGGTCGTTTGACACGCGATAGTCGGTATTAGAGCCGCCGTGGGCGCGTTCCCGGCTTCCGCATGGTGTCGGACACGGGCACCGGCGCCTTGGCGCTTCTGAAGCCTCGCACCTTCTCCGCCATCTCCTTGATGGCGAAGGGTGGCGCGATGGTCTGCAGTGGATTGAATTGTTCCAGCACGTACTTCTTGCTCATGCCTTTGCCGGCGTCGAACTTGATCATGTAGCGGATGTTGGTGACGAACCAGCCACAGCTTCTGACGGGGCAGGTTCGACTGACGCAGATGGTTACGGATTTGTAGCGAGCGCTGGTGCGCAATTGGTCCTTTACGAAGCCCTCGATGAGCATCATCGCGGTGTTGGCGCTCTCCGTCCCCAGCACCAGGTTTTCTGGGATCTGGGCTTGCCCCTGGTGGCCACCCAAGCTGAATGCGATCAAGTGCAGCCATTCGAATCCCACCGGCGCCAATCCAAGGAGCTTGGCCATTTCGTTGGCGCTGTTGTTCTTCATGACCTTCTTCTGGTCGTCGAAGGTCTTTCGATCCAGGCTGCGGATCACATCCATCTTGTCGTCGGTCAGCGTGATATGTACCGGGAGCGGCAGGATCTCCGGCAGACCGGCCGTTGTCCTTGCCGCAAGGATCCGGTCCGCGTCAGGGGGGGCCAAGACGTGCTCGCCGGCCGCCACATACACACCCCAAGGCCGGTACTCGCTGGGCACGGATAGACGCGTCCAGCGGCGGCCCCATTCGTCCTCAAGCTGCTCCGGATACCCGGCATAGACCTCGATGAACTTCTCGTCGAGGATGCGCAGGCCAGGGCCGTCGGCAAGTTTGGTGAAGTCAACCTCTGACATATCGTCGTAACAACCGAGGACGCCGAATTCCGTACCTTCAGGAAAGCGACCGTATGGGTTTCCCCTGCTCGGTTCCCGTTTGAGCTTGACGGTGTTGTTTATGGCCTGCTTGATAAGACGCGTTGCTGTGGAGGTGCGACCCAGCACGCCGATCACGGTCGATTGCGGTGCCGGCTGGCCAGAGTTCAAGAAGTAAGTCCAGGGCTCCACGTCCACGCGCACATACAGCTGGCCACGTCGGTTGTTGAATTCGACGAAGCGGTAGTCGGGATTGAGGGTGGTCGAGCCCGTCCACCGATAGCGCAGATGACTGTCTTCGATGACCTTTTCGAAAGGCATGCGCCCTCCAGGGTTCGTCGTCGTAACCGGGCGCCGCGCCGGTGCGCCGCTCGGCGACAAGTCGATGCGATGACATGAAGTTGTTGTCTAGCACAGTGGCAACGGCGTCTGTTTCCCGCTCGTCAATCATCCACGCCTCGCCAGGGCCGTCATGGAGAGGCCGCACGGCAGGGAACGTTTGTATTTGATCCATCGGCGGATGGATGGCATCACCGTAGCTCAGGACGGTGGCAGTTATCCCGACATTTTGTCTCAGGCTTCTCGGTTCATCTGTACAGATCGGCCATGGTGTACCGAGGGCATTTCAGATGGCTCCCTTGGCTTGGTTGCCTGGGCATGGAAAGCATTGCGTAGCCCGTTTGGTTCGATGGATATCGCTACGTCGGCCGGACAAGGATATTGTTCTGCACAGGGGAGATCGGATTACGATGACCTACCTTCGATGTCCACTTTGGACGGCGGCTTCAACCGGTCAACCCAATTGCGTATCAGCGGGCCGATACGCCCAGCCACTCGAGAAACGGGGCTGATCCTAAATTAAGCGCATAGTTGCACTGCCTAGTCACCAACACCCGAGAAAGGATCTACTCATCATGATGAGATCGCATTCTCCACAGAGGCATTGGATACGCGCATTCGGCATGACCGTGGCGCTATTGCTAACGGTATACATCCCGACCTTTGCCCTGGTCGCCAACCTTCATCTTCCTATGGCAAGTGCTATACCGGTAATCATCATGGTGAGCACGATGATTGCGCTGTCGTTAATGTGGGCACTGCGTTACTCCTCCATGGCATTGAATCTCGCCAACTTTGGATTCCGCTTGTGCCGCTGGCAAAGCGCGATCGTAGCCATTTTGATCGCTGTGCCGCTCGCATGGCTTGTCAATGCGTTGCTGACATTCGCCCATGAGCCCGGCCCGTTGGCGGGCGTTGTTCTCACGCCTACCATCGCATGGATCTATTTTGGATTGGGATCGCCCCTGCAGGAGGAGCTAATATTTCGAGGTCTGCTGCAGACGACATTTGCTCGCAGCCTGACCAACCCCGCTCCCGTGATGGCACAGGCAAACATCGCTGCACTGGTCAGCGCAGCTCTTCTATTCGCATCGGTTCATTTGGCAGTTGGCCCTTGGACCGCGGTCGCGGCGTTGCTTCTTGGCTTGCTTGCGGGCGAACTGCGGCGACGAAGCGGCAGCCTGATTCCAGCCGTTCTAGTCCATATCGTTTTCAACATCCCGGGATTGCTTGCGGCCATACCTTGAGGCTCACGTATGCCAAGCAGTGTCTGCCACGGTCTCAGCGAGATCAGCGCGCCAACGCCGTGGCGCGAGTAAATTCATCGACAAGCCTTCGGTTAGCCCTGCTTCTTCATGCGGGGGCGCGCAACCCAATTTATCGGCACACGCCGTTGATTCGGATCATGCACTGGCTCAATGTTGTCGCGCTGAGACTCATGTTCGAGCATGTTTCTTTCTAGACTGGCACTATCGCTCGACTACTTGGCGGGGGGATGCGCTGAGTGAAATTTGAAATCTGGATGGCGCGCCTCGCGGGCATGTGCGAAGGGTCGCGTCTGTCCTTGGCTGGGGAGCGCTCGCTGCGATCGCCTTGGCGACCGAGGCGATTTAGACGGTGTCGCTGTTGAAAGCCTAATGTCTGCCCCTCGCGTTCAAACGGACATCTGACGAAAATAGCGACCGGCTTCGCCCCAAACAGACTCGCGGCAACCAAGATCGGCAAGGCTGACCATTAGTATTCCGCAGACACTTCGTTTGCATACGCACCATTGTCCATGGGAGGGAACGTGGCGGATTTTTCGATCAGCAAGGCCATCGGCTCAGGTTTTTCCCTTGTCTTACGCCGACCGGGATCGGCGATTGCCTGGAGCGTGGCGTACCTGTTTGTTGCGATCGTCCCGATGGCGGTGATGTTTGGCTATCTCTTGTCGGAGATGCCCTCGCTCATCACCAATCTCCAGCACATGGATCCCCAGAGGGGACCGTCGGCCGACATGTTCCGTCTGCAGAGCAGGATGATAATGGCCAACCCGCTGATGGTCGTGACTGGCCTGGCCGGACGCGCACTTCTGGTGGGCGCCATCTATCGCAGCGTCCTGGAACCCGATAATCGCCGTTTCTTCTCCTTGCGCCTGAGCACGCAAGAGCTCTGGCTCGCTCTGTCACTGTTCGTCTATGGAGTGATCGTCGGCTTCGCGTTGCTGGGGGCGATGATGGGCGGCGGCATACTGGGTGGATTGGCGTGGTTGATCGGCGGCCTGATACCCGACCCGACTGCGGCCACCCTCTTCCGTGTTGTGCTTATTGTCGGCGTTGTTATCGCAGCTATCGGCGTCTGGGCCTGGGTGGCGATTCGACTTTCCCTTGGCCCCGTGATGACGTTTGCCGAGAAGGAGTTTCGGCTGCACGAGTCCTGGGCACTGACGAAGGGCCATGCCTGGAAAATGACCGGCCTGGGCGCCATTCTGGCGGTGATAGCCGTCGGCATTGGGTTGATCCTGGAATGCCTCGTGGTTGCGATCATCTATTCGCAGCTCGGTGGTTTCGATCAGGCCCACCTACGGGCATTCTTCCCCCAGGGGCAGGCCCCCAATGTCCTGCCGTTATTGGTCGCTCTCGCTCCGGCACTCGCCATAGGCTTTGCGCTGGTGGGTCCATTTTTTGCCATCCTGGTGGCACCGCTGGCGTCGGTATATAGGGATCTGCGTGGGCGATGAGTTGCAGCAGGCTTCGAAAAGTCCTAGCCGTGCGCGGTAGCGCAAGGTAGCTGCGCGGGGACGCTTTGGGCCGCCGTACAGGCTCGCTTTTTGAGCGAAGGCGAACGTTTCCTCCTTGCGCAAAACGTGTACCCTGCGCCGGCCTGATTGCTCAATCCGCACACTCCATCGACAAGACAGGGTTCGCGCCATGCATTTCGAATTGCCGGAAGTCAGCGCTCATTCGCTGAAGGATTTCGCCAAGCACTATCTGATGATCGTGGTCAGTATCCTGACCGCGCTTTCGCTGGAGGCATGGATCGAGCACGCGCATCACGAGCGGGCGGCGAAAGAGGCACGTGCGCGAATTGAAGCGGAGATTCATCAGAACCTGGTGGAAATCACCAAGGCCAGGGATCACGACCGCGAGCGTATCGCGTCACTGGAAAAGATCCGCAACGGCCTGCTGGACGCCTTGAAATCTCATGCGTCGGCCAGCGACATCGATAAATACGTTCACAACGCCATGGCCAACGAGTTCTATCTCGATGGCCGCTGGCCCACTCTCCGCCGCGAAGCCTGGGATGTAGCCGTCGCTGATCAGTCCGCCAGTTGGGTCGATACCGAGCAACTGCGCCGCTACTCCAGCATCTACGCTGAGCAGAACACCAAGGCCGCCACCATTGCCGGTGAAACGACCGCAGTGCTTAGCGAATCACGCATGGCGGACGCCATGATCGACATTCAGACGGGTGAGTACGAGCCGCGGGAATTGCTGCACGTCACCAATCAGATGGTGGGCTTGTTGAGTGAAGAGGTGAACGCGCTCGACGCACTCGCCAAAGAGATCGGCGACAGCTTCCCGGCAGCTTCCGGTACGCAGGTCGCCCATGTGCCAGCTGCCACCCCTTCGGCTGGCAATGGCTGAGTCATTGGGGAAACCGTGAGTCCACGGGCACGGTGTCCGCATCATCGAATCGCCGTACTTCAATGCCATCGATCAGCGCTGGATCGGCATTGCGTATGTTGACGCCGATCAGATGCGCCGGCCCAGAAGGAACCTGAAGCCGAACGGCTCCGTAATGGCAGCTCGCAGTGAGCACTCGAGTAGATCGCCGAGGTTTACGGAGCATCGATAAAAGCTGTCGCCCACACGGCGAGATACACAGCCATAAACATGGCGGCGATTCACTCGCGTGAATTCGCCGCCACGTGTCGCTTCGAACGCTGTCGCTCAGCGCAACTGTTGGATACGGAGCATATTGCCGGCCGGATCGCGCACGGCGCAATCGCGAACACCGTACGGCTGATCAGTTGGCTCCTGCACGATGTCGGCATCCCGCGCCTGCAACCGCTCGAAGGCACCAGCAAGATCGTGGGTGGCGAGCAGAATCATGCCAAAGGTGCCCTTCGCCATCATCTCGGCAATGGTGCGGCGCTCATCGTCGGTGACGCCTGGGCTGGCTTCCGGCGGATACAGCACGATGGAAGTCGCTGGCTGGCCCTTCGGGCCCACTGTGATCCAGCGCTTGCCGCCGTAACCGACGTCGTTGCGCACCTCGAAACCCAAGGTGTCGCGGTAGAACACCAACGCGGCGTCGGGATCGTTCTGGGGGAGGAAACTGGAGTGAATCTGGATATCCATGGCGCTCTCTCGGTGGGTGGTGAAGTCCATGGGGATCAGTCTAGTTCCGGCTCCCGCGCCGGCGCTTCTCGATTCCTGATCGGTCGCGTCACCTGCTTGGCCACGCACGAGGGCATCCCCTGCGTCGCCAGTGCCTGGCCGCGTCGGTAGGCACTGGGCGACATGCCAACCAGCTCGGTGAACCGCGTGCTGAAGGTGCCGAGCGAAGAGCACCCCACTTCAAAGCAGACCTCGGTGACGCTGAGTTCACCCTGGCGCAACAAGGCCATCGCGCGTTCAATGCGCCGCGTCATCAGATACGAATAAGGCGACTCGCCATACGCCTGGCGAAACTGGCGACTGAGGTGCCCTGCCGACATGTGCACCCCGCTTGCCAGCACCTCGACATCCAGCGGTTGCGCGTAGTCACGGTCGATCCTGTCGCGCACGCGACGCAGCCGTGCAAGGTCGCGCAGGCTTTGCGCTTCGTCGGGTCTGCGGGTCATCTGCGGATCGTGTCACGACGCAGAAGCGGGCTCAAGTCACCCCGTTGTAGCGATACGCTGGAGTGCTGGCAGAATGCGGCGCTTATCGACATCACAGACGAGACAGACCCCATGGACAGCCATGTTTCACCGGTACCGCTGGAAAAGGCCTACCGCCTGCTCAACCATGGCCCTACGGTGCTGGTGTCGGCCCGCCACGACGGCATGGATAACGTCATGGCCGCCGCCTGGGCCTGCGCGCTGGATTTCGACCCGCCCAAGCTCACCGTCATTCTCGACAAGATGACCAAGACCCGTGAGTTGATCGAGAAGACCGGCCGTTTTGTCGTCCAGGTACCCACAGCGGCGCAGCTGCAGCTCACGTACACCGTCGGCAACCTGGGACGCGCGCAGGCCGCCGACAAACTGGAGCGTGCCGGTGTGCAGTGGTTCGACATCGACGGCCAGGACCTGCCGTTTGTCGCTGGCTGCTCCGCGTGGCTGGCATGCCGGCTCATTCCCGAGCCGCACAACCAGGAGACGTACGATCTGTTCATCGGTGAAGTCGTCGGCGCATGGGCCGATAGCCGCGCCTTCGCCAACGGCCATTGGGACTACGAGAATGCCGAGCCCGCGTGGCGCAGCCTGCACTACATCGCGGGCGGTCAGTTCTATGCCATCGGGGAATCGCTGAAGGCCAAGCCCATCGAATAAGGCATCAGGCTACGCTCGCTGCGTGCGCTATGCACCCCAGCCGAAGTCCGAGTAAGGGACGCCATCCAGCGCACAACGAATACCTTGGGCGGTGTAAGGAATCACATTCCCGGGCAATCGAGTCGGCTCGTACCAGTCCAGGTGATCGTGCTTTTCAGGCTCCACCAATCGCGGCTCACCCTTCCACCTATCTGCGCGAAAGAAGGCACCCAACCACTCGTTGCCGGAATCGCCGGAACGGCAATGCATAAGATGCACGAGCCGAAGCGCTGACGGCTCGGCCCACAGCCCGGTTTCTTCGCGGAGCTCACGGGCGGCGGCGTTCGCGAGCGGTTCGCCGCCGTCATGTGCGCCAGCGGGAAGACTCAGGCATCCATCGTTCCATCCCGTATGGCTCCGCCGCAGCAGTAGCACCCTCCCCTCGCGCTGAACGATGACGAAGACACTCGTGGTCAATGGGAAACGCTGCCTCACCCTATCCCCTCTTTCGGCGCCATCGACATGCCACCTGCAAAGCACATTACTTCTTTGTGTATGGAAGTTCGGGCGTGAGGTACGGCGGGTCCGGGCGTGGGAGCAACGTGATGTCCGTGGGCAGATGGCATTGCCCAATGTCCGCAAGGCCGCTGCGTCGCAAGACAACATGATCCACGTGCGGCTCCTTAGGCTCAGCCACGCCCGCTCCCCAGGAACTCCCGGTGCCAGCAAGCTCGCTCCCTGAGGGAGTCAGTGTGGCGATGTAGCCAGAGTCGGGGGACCGCGCCAGGGAAACTTCCACGTGCCCATCCCGATAAGTCCAGCGAGTCAACTCCGGCCACCGGGTACTCACATACCCACGGCTCTTTCGGCCAGGCAACAAGTTGAGCCGAAAGCAAGCATTGGCGGGCCCTCTCTCCAACACGGCGCTATAGCCACTATCCAGTCGTTCCATGTCTGCCTGCCCAAGCGGGCGTGGCAGCATCACCACCAACCCGCCAATGAAGGCATTTCCGGTCTCATCGAATGTACAAGCACCGTCGCAGATAAGAATCTCGTAGGTGCCGTCAGGCAAATCCTTCGGATTGTCGTCAGCCATCGCCCCACGGGATGACGCGGCAACGGCCAAAAGAATGGCTACTGTGCTGTACGAAAAACGACGAGCGGCACCCATTCCAAAACACTCCTTGTCCAACCGCCCATCGCTCGAGCGACAAAGGGATCTGCGCAGAGGCCAAGCAAGCGCTGGCTTCGTTTCAAGGCTAGGGTAGGCAAATACCCTACATCAAATTCTATGGTGCAACACGATTGCCGATGGCAACACCATTCCTCGCTGCAGACAACGACTCCCGCAAGCGCTGCACATACAACGCGTAGTAGTCCCCCGGCGATGCGGCACTGATGCGCGCAAGCAGTTGCACCACTGCTGCTCGCTGGTTGTCGTCGAACGGCGCGTTCACGGCACGCGAAAGATCCAGCCATGCTCCACTGAGCGTATCCAGATCATCGCTGTCAGCGAGCCTGAGCGCCTCGGTATAGGCGTGTGTAGCGCCAGCCCCATCACCGGCCATCTGCATCAGCTCGCCACGACGCCGCCATACCGGGGCCATGCGCGCGGGATCGTTCGGCCAGTTGGCGGCGACGGTATGCGCGGCATCGTCCAGCATCCGGTTCGCGGCATCCATCCTGTCAGAGACAGCCGCGGCGTGTGCGCAGACCAGATCCAGGCGTACATGCACCGGGGCCTGCAACGGCGGCATCTTCGCGAAGTACGGTTCGCAGGTATTCAGGGCCTCGGATGGGTCACCCCACTTGTCATGCAGATCAGCTTGGCTTGCGTCAATGAAGCCGGTCAGCACCACCTTGTTGCCTCGCCACTGGTCGGCGTGGATCGACGCCAGCGCAGAACGCAGCAAGGCCGCGGCTTCGTCATGGCGAGATGACGCGGCCAGCAGATTGGCGAGGTACATCTGCGAACGCGCCACCAGAAAATGGCCATCGCCCCAGATCGTTCGCTGCGTAGCCAGCGCCTTCCTGAGCAAGGGCTCGCCCTGCGCTGGCCGAAGCAAGGTGCCGAGCATCAGGCCGGTCTGTTCTTCCGCCGCCGCCGTCTTCCAATCCAGTTCGCCGAACTGGCGCAGGTTGTTCTCCATGCCCTCACGCGCGGCGCGATAGGCATCCTCGTTGCGGTTGAGCAGCAGGTAGTACTGGGTCATGCGCTCCATGACCGAGCCGAACTCGCTCTTGCCGTAGCGCCCTCGCCACAATTTGGCTGCGGCCTGCAGGTGCATCAGATCGTCGGCATCACCAGCCGCGTGCGAGTGCATGCCGAAGGCTGCCACCTGATAGTGCGCACGCGCCAACCGATCGGGCGAGGATTCACCCGCGGCGGTATAGATGGCCAGGGCCCGTTTCGCATCCTGGTAAGCATCGGGATAACGCCCCTGCCCTTCCAGATCCGACGTGCGGTCGAGCAAGGCATCCGCGTATTCCGGGCTGTCTTTGCCCATCAGCGCCAGCGATTGCGCCAGCCGTGCCTCGTGCAGCTTTGATGCGGCGTCGGCCATGCCCAGGCTGGTGGTAAGCGCGGCCAGATCGTGCATCAGCTGGAATCGTGCCTGCGGCTGGTCGGGCATACTGCTCGTCACGCGATCCGCGGCCAACGCCACCAGCTCGTGCGCCGGCATATTGCGTGAGCGCGTGTCGGGAATAGGCAGGCCGCGCGGATTGAACACGCCCAGCACAAACTGGTACAGCGCCTGGTTACGCGCCGCCTCACGGTTGGCCATGTGGGCCTGATGCAAAGCTTCGCCGGTCATCCCCAACAAGGCCGCCACCGCCAGCGCGCCTGCTGTCACACCCGCTTTATGCCGGCTAACGAAACGGGACAGCCGGTAGCCTGCACTCGGCCTGCGCGCGAGCACGGGCTCGCCACGCAGATGGCGGCTCACGTCGTCGACCAATGCCTCGACCGTCGCGTAACGGTGGCCGGGTGTCTTGTCGGTCGCCTTGAGGATGATGGTGTCCAGGTCACCGCGTAGTCGCCGCTGCAGCGTGCGATCCGCGACGCGCTCGGAAGGGTGACGCAAGCTCTGATGGAGAATGCAGTGCGCCAACGCCTGACGGCCGGTTTGCGCTGGCTCATACGCACTTACACCGCTAAGCAGGCGATACAACAGCAGGCCTAGCGCATAGATATCGGACGCCACACCGGGTCGCTCGCCGCGTACTTGCTCAGGTGATGCGCCCTCCAGCGATAGCGGTGATGCGCCAGCCGCCGTGAGCGCGGGTGACTCGTCGTCGATATCAAGCAATTGCGCAATACCGAAATCCAACAGGCGTACCTGGCCATCGTCGTTCACCCGGACATTGCCGGGCTTGAGGTCACGATGGATGACCAATTGGCCATGCGCGTACTGCACCGCACCGCCTATCTGCAGAAACAGGGTCAGCCGCTGCTCCATGCTTAGTTGCCGGCTGTCGCACCAATCGAGCAGATTCGCGCCCGACACGTATTCCAGCGCCAGCCACGGCTGGCCTTGCTCATCGATGCCCGCATCGTAAAGGCGCGCAATGTGCGGATGATTCAACGCGCTGAGGATATCCCGCTCTCGCGTGAAACGCTCACCCAAGCGGCCCGTGCCGTATCCAGGCAGGGGCAACTTCAAGGCGACCTCGCGTTCGAGCAGGCCATCGTCACGATGCGCCAGCCACACTTCGGCCATGCCACCGTAGCCAAGCAGCGAACGCAGACGCCATGGACCGACACGTTCCCCCGGCTGATGATGGGCTACGTCACCCGTATCGGCCACCGCGATCGCAGGCATCGTGTCCAAGAAGCCTGCCGCATCGGCAGCGCGTGCAGACGCCAGCAGTGTGCGCACACGCGCAGCCAACGCAGGATGCGTGCCATCCAGCGAGCTCAGCTCAGCCTCTTGCCTCGCGGGCTCCATGTCGAGCAAGGCATCCAGAAGCGCCGAAACCACGGACCAAGCGGGCGTGATCGGCTCGCTCATGTCATCGCCTCCCACAGCAGCGCGCGTGCCTTCAGCCAGTCGCGCTGCACGGTGCGCCGGGAAACATTCAATGCGTCGGCCGCGTCGACCTCATCGAGCCCGACGAAGTAACGCAGCTCCACCACGCGCGCCAGGCGGGGATCGATCTTCTCCAACGCCTGCAATGCATCGTGCACACGGAGAATCTCCGCATCGCCATCGGGCTGCGGCAGCTGGGTATCGAGCGTGACCTGCCGAACATTGCCACCTCGGCGCAGCGCTGCCCGTTCACGCGCAGCATCCACCATCACTGAGCGCATGGCCTGCGCGGCGTAGCCGAAGAAATGGGCCTTGTCGTCCTTCCACACGGCATGGCGTTCACGCAGGCGGAACCACACCTCATGCACCAGCGACGTGGTGTTCAACAGGGTCAGCGGCTCGCCTTTACGCAGGCGCTGATGGGCCATGCGTTTGAGTTCATCGTACGTCTCGGCGAGCAGGTCACCGTTGGGCGGAGCACTGGGGGCAAGCGGCATAGGGATCGGCTTTGGGCTGGGACAACGGACGCCATCGGCCATGGCACGCATTGCATCGGCATGGTGCCAGATTTCTTTTGCAGGCATGGCGCTTTCGGGCGCCGGTTTCCGTATGAGGAGGTAAGGCGATCTGTTCGCCGCCCCATCCGCCCGACCAAAGGACCTTCATGAAACGCCCTGCCTTGCTCCTTCCCTGCCTGCTTGCCGCAGCCGTGCTCGCCGCCTGCGGCAAGCACGATGCGCCTGCCAGCGCAGCATCAACGGCTGCCGCCCCTGCGCACAACGAAGCCAGCGCCCCGGCCGCTCCGGAACGCCGCGACGCCAAGCCCATGGATGCCTACGAACTGATCGACCTCTCCCCCAGCAGCTACCCCGAGCCCGTTTATCAAGGCTTGATCCGTCAGGTGCGCGCCGCGTTCTGGTCCGCTGCGCCGAAGGACATGGACAAGCTGGCCTACGACTACGTCGACGCGTACCGGCAAGAGAACGACAGTTTCAAGCGCGCAGACATCGTCAAAGCACATGCCACTGAGTTGGAACAGGATCTCGCGACCGCCCAGCAACGGCGTGACTACGCCGTGCGCAACAGCTCGCTCATGCAGGTGTATCCGTACGACGCAGCTACGGGCAGCTTCAAGATCGCGTTCTCCACGGACGGCGAGAGTAGCGGCATCGGGGTGTTCAAGAACGCGGGCAATCCACATCCCTATGGCGCGTGGAACTTCCGCTTCGTCGGCATTCCCACGATGGCCTCGGGCAAAAGCTACGCCTATCACCCGAAGAACGAAGACGAGGCCCGCGCCATCGAAGCCATACTGGCATCACAACGCAGTGCCGGCGGTGGCGACTGGATCACCGTCCTGACCCAGTACGAAGGCCACACGCTGGGCACGATCCCGGGGCCCGGCAAGGATGACGCCGTCATTCTCGGCATCGACGCCATTACCGCTGTCGATCGCAAAACGGGCAAACCGCTGTTCTCCCTCGGCGGCAAGGATCTCGGCCCTATCGAGGTGAAGTGTTCGACCACTCGCAAGGCACTGAACCTGGCGGAACCGGCCGCCACCGGCGCGGGGTGGAACATGGCCGCCTCCAGCGAGTCGCCGTGCTGATGCACGCGGTGCGCGACACACCCTCCCTCCAGCTCAAGGAACACTCATGAAACGACTGCTCACGATAACGCTCACCACCTTGACCCTTGCCGCCTGCTCGTCCGGCCCCAGCACCGACGACGTCAAGGCCGCCGTGCGCAAGCAAATGACCGCACTGGCCGGCAACCAGGCGACGGAGATCTACGCCAAGGAGATCGATGCGATCAAGGTGCTCGGCTGCAAGTCGGCCGACCGCGGCTACGAGTGCGACGTGCAAGGCGCAACAGGCGTACAGCGACAGCGCTTCATCAAGACGGATGACGGCTGGGTGCTGGCGCAGTAAGAGCAATATGTCGATACCTCGCACAGGCGAGGTATCGACCGCGCATCGACAAGGCCCGTCATTGCCCGAAATACCGGTGAACGAGCCGCAAAAGTCGCTCCTTATCCAGCTCGATATCAGTCGAGGTGTACTGCTCCACATCGCGACTCGCCCAGGCGTCGATGACCCGGACGCCTGCGGATGAGCCGTCAAGGCGGAGCGCAAAGATATGCGCACCGGTCCAGCTCCGATGAAAATGAAGCCAGCCATCCTCGGCGTAGATGAACCACTTGTCGTCCATGTCCTCGGGGATATGGCCAGTGAGCATCCGCTCGGCGGTCGCATCGGAGAAAATCTCTGGAACGTTCAAGCGCGCCCGCTCTTTCGGTGGCGGCAGCGTCTTCCATGATGTGCGCGTTGCGTTGGTCATGCGTTCTCCGTATGCCGCGTCACCGCAATCCTATGCGCTGGCGTTGAAAGCCTCGTGGTAACTAACACTGGCTTCGGGTATCGGACCACCGAAAGCCTGCGCCTGGAAGTACTCCGGCGGCACGTCAGGCAACACCAGGCACGGATCGGCGCGGAAACCAAAACGCCCGTAGTAATCCGGATTGCCCAGTACCACGCAACCTGCCGCGCCTTGTCCCCGCAAGGCATCCAATGCTTGTCGGATCAGCCGGGAGCCCAAGCCTTCGCCCTGCCGCTCCGGCAACACCGACACGGGACCGAGCCCAAACCAACCCTCGCTTCCATCCGAAAGCGATACGGGAGAGATGGCGACATGTCCCACGACGGTGTCGCCATCGTCCGCCACCAACGACAAGGTGAGTTGCCCCGCGTTGCGCAAGGCATCGTTGATGAACTGCTCCGTGTGCGACGTATGCTCGGCATCGCGGAACGCCGCCACGGTGAGCGCATGGATGGCGTCGACATCGGCAGGTGTTTCGGGGCGGATCAGCACGGTCATGAAAGGGACTCCAAGTAACGCCCCATCTTGAGCCGGCCCCCTTTACGACGCCACTGCCAAAAGAACAGGAAAAGCTGTTGTTCGGGTATCTGAGCCACCGAACGCGGGCGTGGGATGGGTCGCCAGGTGTAGTGATGCCCTTGTCGCTCAAGGTAAAGGCCGCAACAGCGCCACTCGAAGAAGTGCCGAACACCGCTCAACCGAAAGGAGTGGCCACCGGAAATATCAGAAACGTATCCAGCGCCATGTACACCCCTGAAATCGGGGGTGCCTGCATCGCTACCCCCGAACACAATGCACGGCGTTGGGTATCAGGGGCAGGGGCATGAGCAGCACATGGGCGCGGCGGGTGGGGCGTGGGCTAGGTTGGCTCGCGTTGCTTGGCGTGTTTGGCTTGCCGGGCCTGGCGCAGGCGTCACCTGGGTGCCAGGCGCTCAACGGGCTATCCGGCACCATTCCTGGGAATGGCTACATCCAGTTGCTGACCAACAGTCAGCAGGTCAATCAAGGCGACTACGTCACGTTGACCACGTCGGGCCAGATTTTCTATGGTGGCTCGTTCCTGCAAATGACAGCTGCCAACAATACCGTGAGCGGCACGGAGAGCAGCTCGGGCGCTGGCGCCGACAACATCGACAACTTGCTGGGCAGCCCAACCAACTACAGCATCACCTGCACATCGGTCGGTGCCTCGATATCGGGCGTCAGTCCGACTTCGGCCACCGTCGGCAGCACGGTCACCCTTTCCGGCTCGGGTTTCTGGGGAACAACGCAGGTGTTCTTTGGCGCTACGCCCGCCACCGCATTCAGCGTCAACTACGGCGCCAGCCCGACCATCACCGCGACCGCACCCAACGGCTCAGGTACGGTGACGATCACCGTGGTGACCGATGCAGGCACTTACAGCGGCGGGACATTCAAGTTCCTCCCACCCAGCGCAGGATCCGCAAGCGCCAGTGTAACGTTCAACAGCAGCAACAACCCCATCACACTTAATCTCGGTGGTAATCCCACGTCGGTGACGGTGGCCAGCGCACCGCCTCACGGCACGGCAAGCGCCGCCGGCACGGCGATCACGTATACGCCTACGACGGGCTACACCGGCACGGACAGCTTCACCTATGTGGCCAGCAACGCCGCCGGCACCTCGACGGCCGCCACCGTAACCATCACGGTCAGTCCACCGCCAGCACCCACGGTCACTGCCGCATCGGCGACAACGGCGTACAACACGGCGACCAGCATCAATCTCGCAAGCGCGATTTCCGGGCTGAACATCACCGGCGTCAACATCGCTGCCGCCCCTTCGCACGGTACCGTCAGCGTGTCGGGTGAAACGGTGACCTATACGCCATCCGCCACGTTTTACGGCGGTACGGACAGTTTCACCTATACGGCGACGAACGCGGGAGGAACCTCTTCTCCCGCCACGGTCACAGTGAACGTAGGCACGGTGGGCACGCCGACCGTATCAGGCAGTGCGGCCACGACGCCGTACAACACGCCCACCAACATCAACCTGGCGAGTTTGATTTCGGGAGCCGGCATCACGGCGGTGCACATCGTCAATGCACCATCGCACGGCACGGCAAACCTTTCCGGCCAAACCGCAACGTACACACCTTCCGCGACGTTCTATGGCGGCACCGACAGTTTCACTTACACGGCAACCAATGCGGGTGGCACGTCGGCTACGGCAACCATCACGATAACCATCGGCACCGTGCCCGCGCCGACGGCTACGGGGAAGACGGTTACCACACCCTACAACACGTCGATGAGCATCGATCTCTCCAGCGCCATAGCGGGGGCAGACATCACCGGCATCGACATCGTCGGCTCGCCCACGCATGGCAGTGCTAGCGTGACGGGTAACACGGTGACGTACACGCCTTCGGCCACCTTCTACGGCGGCACCGACAGCTTCACCTATACCGCGATCAATCCGGGCGGACACTCGGCACCCGCCACCGTAACGATCACCGTAACGCCGCTAAACGGGCCGACCGCCCCGCCACTCTCCGTCGCCACCACGAAGGCAACGCCCGTACTGATCGAAGCGGCGGCCGTGGCCAACAGTACGCAACCCTTGACCGGCGCGAGCGTGGCGACGCAACCGATGCACGGCTCCGCCACGGTCAGCGGCGAGCAGATCCTCTACACGCCCGTCGCAGGCTTCGTGGGTACGGACAGTTTCAGCTATCAACTGAGCAACCATTTCGGCACATCGACGCCCGGCACGATCACGGTCACCGTCACTGCCGCCGGCAACGCTGCCGGCCTCAGCCAGACCGTGACCACGCGGCCGGGCAGTCCTGTGACGGTGAACCTAGCCGGGATCGCGCCCGGCACTTACGCATCATCGGCGTTGCTTGGTTTGTCGCCGGCCAGTGCGGGCAGCACCACCTTGAGCCAGCCTGCGACGTTGACCTTCACCCCCGCGTCGACCTTCCACGGTCTGGTACAGATAACAGCGGTGCTGATCTCCGCCAACGGGCCATCGCAAGTGGTCGATGTGTTGGTGCTGGTGAGCAGCCAGCCAGACCCTTCGCACAACCCTGACGCATTGGGCTTGATCAACGCGCAGACCATGCAGGCCGAACGGTTCGCGCAGAACCAGCTAAGCAATATTCAGAGCCGGCTGGACAGCCTGCATGATGGGAATACCTCGGCAAGCTTCAGCAACCATCTATCCATCAGCCTGAATGGCAAGCCCCTGCAAGCAACCGGCGACACGGCATCCAGCGCCGGACGAACGTCGACTTCCGGCACGTCGACGCCAATCGGCGCCCGCCCGGGTATGGGCGCCGCAGAAAGCGCTATGGCCAGCGCGGATACGCCCGCTCAGACCAAGGCCCCTGCGCCCACCACGCAAGCATCCTCTGGCCTTGGCGTATGGATCGATGGTGCCGCGAATTTCGGTTCGTTCGATGCGTACCGGCAATCGGCCGGCTTCGACTCGGACACCATCGCGGTGAATACCGGTATCGACCAGCGGATCGGCGAGCACGCCCTGGTGGGCTTCAGCCTTGGCTACAACCACGACCACAGTGATATCGGCAACGACGGCACCCGCAGCGTGGCACAGGGCTATAGCGCTGCCATCTATGGCAGCTACCAGCCGCTATCGCAGGTGTATATCGACGGTGTCCTGGGCGGCGGCGGCCTGCGTTTCGATAGCCGGCGCTACGCCGCAGACAGCGGCACAGGGCTCCTCGGCCAGCGCAACGGCAGCCAATGGTTCGCCTCGCTCACGGCAGGATATGAGTACAAAACCAGCGTGTGGTCCGTGTCACCTTACGGTCGACTGGCATGGTCGCTGTCTTCGCTCAACGGCTACTCGGAAAGCGGCGATGCCGCCGAAGCCCTGGCCTATGGTGCACAAACGGTACGCAGTTCGCAGGTGGTCGCCGGTATACGTGCCAGCGGCACGATTCCCTGGAAAGACAGCATGTTCATACCGCATGTGCGCCTGGAAGTCGGCCATGATTTCCAGGGCACCAGTGACACTGCGCTGAGCTATGCCTTCGTACCGTCGGCGGGTTCCTGGAATGTGCTGAGCAACCCTTATTCGGCTAATGGCACCACGGTGCAAGCCGCTTTCGGCGGTGACCTGCAACTCTCGAATCATCTGATGATCACCACCGAATACGAATACCTGTTGATGCCGCACGCGCATGACCAGGGCATACGTATCGGCTTGAGCAAACAGTTTTAGGCGTTCTGCGGCAAGGGCGCGTCGAAGTTCAGGCGCGTCCCCTTCCCCGGTGATGTCGTGAGTTGCAACGTCGCGCCGAGGCGACCGGCGCGAGCGTGCAGGCTTGGCAAGCCCGCGCCATAGGGGACCGTGCTCCCCGCATCGAACCCACGCCCATCATCACGGACATCCACGGCAAGGCTTTCACCCACGCAACGGACAGACACATGCACTTGCGAGGCACCGCTATGCTTGAGCACGTTGGTCAACGCCTCCTGCAGGAAACGCAGCAGCTCCAGCACCCGCATAGCGCCGAGGCGAACACCGTCCACGCCCTCCAGTGTCCACGAACTTTCGATCGCCACGGCCTCGAAGCGATCACTCCAGCGATGTCGCAGCGGGGCGATCAAACCGGCCAGATCGATGTCCTGCTCGTGCGTCGTCGTGTCGATGATCAGGCGCAGATCGTCCCGTAGTTCCTTGAGCGTGGCCACGATCCGCGCCGGCTCTGTGGGACGCTGGGGATGTTCCAGCGCCGAGATGGCCGCGACCAGGCTGCCACCGAATCCATCGTGCAAGTCGCGAACCAGGTTGAGGCGCTCGCCGATGCGGGCGTTATTCAAAGCCAGGTGATGCTCGCGCCCCAGCGTTTCGGTTAACTGCCGAGTGGCGACATCCACTTCGCGTTGCAGCTCCGCCGCAAAATTTTCAGCGCGCCGCATGGCCGCGGCAAATCGATAGGCAAGCGCAAAACCCATGCCGATGACCGTCAACGGCGATGTCACCGTCATCAAATACGTTTGATCGTGAATGACACCGAAGAACAGCAGCATGTCATGCGCAGACACGAGCAAGGGAATCAAAAGACTCGCAGCCAGTACATAGCCGTCGGTGCGACGGCGTCGCAGCGAGTAGCCCACGAAACCAAACACCGCCACGTAGTACGTACTGCAACCGAAGACGAATGCGATGGCGCGATGATGTCCAACCCAGATCGGCCATGCCATCGCCGCTATGCCTAATAGCACGCATAGCGCCAACAGCGTTCGCTCGATGCGTGGCCACCGGTGGCCCGCATAGCGAAGCAGGAATATCGAGAATGTCACCGCTGCGGCGGCATAAGCCGCCGCATTGACCGCTTCCCAAGCGTCGGTGTTGTCGAACGGCCACGGGCTGTAGGCAACGAAGTTGCACGAATACAACGACCAGAACAACGTGCACAGCACATACCAGCCGTAGTAGGTGTCTTTGCGCCGCAATAGCCAAAGAATGAGGAACAACCCGCCAAACACGAGCCCCACGGATTGGCCGAACAACTGCATGTCGTAGCGCCAGAACTCGCCCTGGCGTTGTCGCGCCTGCACCAAGGCTGGCGCGCCCACCGTGACGGTGCCCAGCCCCGATTGGTAGGCGGCCAATCCCGACACGCGCACCCAAAGCGTGTTTTCTCCCTGGCGAAGGAGCGGCTTGTCGAGCAGAAAGTACTGCGGCCGAATCCAGGCGCGCGACAGCGGCTCCACCAAACGATCATCGCGATAAACCACGCTTCCGTTGACGTAAAGCGCGTAAGCCGAACTGACGTAGTCGATCAGCAGACCCACTGGCTGATCGGCATTCTGCTGGTTCCAATGCAGTCGATACCACACCACGCCATCGTGCTGCGGCCATCGCCCATCCCAGGTATCGACGAGCTCGACGGGCGTCCAGCCTTCTGCCGGTGGCAAGGGCGATAGCCAATCCGCGGGCGCCGCATCGGCGGATCGAAGATCGATCGTTCCCTCTACAACCGGTGCGGGCTGCTGCGCAAAAGCAGGAAACGCAAGCATGGCGCACACCAACCATAGGGCGAGCAGCGCGCGCATGCCTAAAGCAACCCCATCGCCTTGGCTTCAAAAACGGCGGCCGTGCGAGAGCTCACCGCCAGCTTGCGATAGATACTCTTGGTATAGCCTTCGATGGTAAAGCGCGAGAGCCCGGTGAGATTCGCAATCTCGCGGTTACTGAATCCACGCGCCACAAACTGAAGGATCTCAGACTCGCGCTCCGAGAGTGAAATATCGCGCTTTTCCGGTGAATGGGCAGCGACAAGGCCCTGCGCTGCGTCCTCTTTGGAGGCGAGCGAAACATGGGCAAGAATGCGGCGCGCGATAAACGGATCGATCAAGGCGCCGCCGCGGTGAATGCTCTGCAGGGCCGCGCGAAGCTCCAAGTCATCGCGCTCTTTCATCAGGTAACCGACAGCCCCCGCACGCAATGCGGCCAGTGCGACCTCTTCGTGCCCCCAGGCCGAGATGGCGACAGTCGTGGTATCGGGGTGATGGGTTTCCACCCACTTGATGAGCTCGAGGCCGCTGCCATCCGGCAACCCGATGTCCACCAAGGCAAGAGAGGGCTTCAACGCGGAAACAACTGCTTTGGCAGCCGCCACGCCGCTCACCACCGTGATGTCATCGGCCGCACCGACCAGCTCCAGCAGCAGATGCGCAAGACGGCGCTGGGTCGCTTCATCGTCTTCCACGATAAGCGCGGGATGGAACGCGATGTGCTCACCTGTCGAATCCACGCGCCCCCCATCGGCCCATGCGGCCGAGCAACGTTCGGGAGCGATCATAGTTTGGCCGGATCGGGTAGGCCATGGCTTTTGGCCAAGGGGCGCTCGCGACCCCCTGCCCCGGCCGCGGGGACGGTCCACCCAAACCACCCGGAGCCACCTGGAAAATCTTTCGTATCAAAGAGATGAGAAGACATTCAACGCGCAGCCCGCTCGAGGGAGCAAGGGATACGAGCGCACCGAGATCTATCACTAAGCTGCCCGCTCTTGACGGTACAGCGAAGCTCTAACCGTTACCGATCGCCGTCGGGCAATAAACAAACGATGGGCGAAGCCATGTGACTTCGCCCATCGTTTTCGAAACAGATCAGTTGTCGTCGCCGCTCAGCAGCGAGCCCACGATGCCGCCCAGCAGTGCTCCACCGACGGTAGCCCGTCCAGTACCGCTGCCGCCCTCGCCACTCGGGAGATACTCGGCGATCTGGTGCGCCAGGCGCGAGATAGGCAAGGTCTGCAGCCACACCGTGCCAGGTCCGGTAAGCGCCGCGAGGAAAATGCCATCGCCACCGAAGATGGCGTTCTTAATGCCGGGCACCGTGGTGATCTGGAAGTTCACCGACGCCTGGAACGCGCCGACGTGTCCCGGATGCACGCGCAGGGTTTCCCCAGGGGCCAGGTCCTTGCGGATCAGCTCACCGGAAAGCTCCAGCCATGCCGTACCCGAGCCGCCGATCTTCTGCAGCACAAACCCGTTGCCGCCAAAGATGCCCGCACCCAGCGACTGCTGAAAACCGACACCGATGGTGACTTGCGGCGTCGCGCAGAGAAAGCCATGCCGATGCACCAGGTATTCGTTATCCGGGCTCACTGAAATCGGCACGATATGACCCGGCACCTTGGTTGCGAACGCCACTTCGCCAGGTGCTTGCGCAGCACGATACTCGGTCATGAACAGGCTGCCGCCCGCGACCACACGCTTGAACATGCCAAACAGGCCACCGCCACCACCCATCTGCGTGTGCGTGGTCATCTGGATGGAAGAAGTCATCCACGAAAGCTCTCCACTCTCGGCGAAGACGCTTTCGTTGGGTTCAAGCCGCACTTCCAGTACGGGCATCACAGTGCCCTGAATGCGTGTCTGCATGAGCTGTTCTCTAGATGATGAAGGATGGCCACCCGGTATTGGAAAGCATGTGCCGGTTCCGGATCGTGGCGGACATTACCGCTGCCGCGGAGTCACCGCCAGCTATCCGTGCAACGCATGGCTGCAGCGCGAACAGGCATCGCAAAGCGCAAGAAATTGAGCCTTACATCAAGCCAACGATGTCATAGCCGCCCCTGGCGGACAGTGGCACACTGGGTGCGGCTATCCTGCAGCGACGTGGGCACGTCGCCTCGCTAGAGCAACGTTCCAATCCTCTTGTATCGGCATCAGCGCCGCCCCTCATCGGATCGGGTGCGGCTTTCATAGGGAACATGACCATGCCTCTTTCCACACCCAAAAAATTAGCGCTCGGGCTCGGCTGCCTTGTGGGACTTCCCGTTCTTGCCGGCGCAACCTACGTGCTGATCCTGAGTGCTGCAAAGCTGGAATGGGGCGGATCCAGGCCCAACGAAAAATTGCTTGGCGCAGCGGAATCCGCCTATCTGCGAAACATGGATCAGTACTGCACGGGCGTCACCACGACGCCGGCCTCGACCTGGCTGGTCGGCAAGATGGACGACTATGTCCCGGATGAGCTCAAGAAGCTCAAGGCCGTCGACATCGATGCGCTTCTGCAAAGTGCCACGCCCGGAGGCAACGCCAAGGACGACTCGCAGGCGGACTCGACGCCATCGCTCTCCGGCTACGCGCTCAGCAATCATCCCAAGCAGAGTTACATATCGCGCCTGGATGATGCAGGCCATTTCAAGCTGGTTGCCACCGTGGGCGAGGATGCCTGCCTGATCACCAGTGCCGATGGGGCACACGTCTTTCTGCTGACCGGCCTCGACGCGCCGCAAGACGACACCATGCCCCAACAGTCGGCCGTCTTTCGTTCCGACGATCAGGGCAAAAGCTGGCAATGGCTCAAGGAAGGTTTCTTTCCGAAGGCAAACCTGGTTGCGTGGGCGATGCAGCCCGAGTTTTTCAAGGGTGACCAGGTCTGGGTCTGGGATGCGCCCAGTGACGACGCCCAAGGGATAGGCCTTTTCTATTCGCCCGACCTGGGCAAGACCGTTGTTCCGATAGAAAGCACATCGCCAGTCGGCGTTTCGGACGACGAGGCACAGAAGCACCTGCCTGCCGACGCATCGATCAGCGACGGCGACGCCAAGCGCTTCATCCGGCAATTGGACGATACCCACGCCATCGGCTGGATGTCGCAGTACTTCGATGCAAGCTGGCCGGACAGCGACAAGCGGGCGCGCTACAGCGTGACGACGCGCGTGCAACTATCCAGGGAGGGAAACACCTGGAAAGTCACTGGCGCAACGCGCGACGAGGGTCTCTACCTGGAGAAGCTGACCCAGAATCCCCAAGGGGATTTCTACGCCGTCACATCCCGCGACCAACGAAAAGAGCAAGCCATCGAGCGTTTCAACACCGGCACCGGCAAGTGGGAGGAGCAAGGCGCTCTGCCCAGTCCGTTCTGGCCGCTCGATAATCTGACCACCCTGCGCAGCAATGCCACCTACACATTCTCCGTAGGCGCCAAGAGCATCGTGGTGACGACAGACAGCGAGTACACGGCCCCTCGCTCGCTCACTCCCTTCGACGAGCGCGAAGCCCATATTTCCGCTGACGCGAATTACTACTCCACCAACGGTGGCAAAAGCTGGAAGAAGCTGGGCCTGCAGGGATACCTGGGCATCCTCGGTTTCGACCCGACCCACGATCGGGTCGTGGGTGCCCACGGCGACGGATACAGCGGTCGCGACCCCAACATCTATACCTATGACCTGGCCCCTTGATGGAGCGTCACCCGAACATCGGTGCAATCCGACACGCCATGAGCGACAAGGCTCATGCTTTCAATGACCTGCATCTCCCACACCGCCAGCGGAGCCCGCATGCGGGGGGAAAATCGTCCTGTCAAGGTGAGTGAGCTGTCACAAATTCCTAGTGCCGGCGTGTACACAAACGTCACGACACCGTGGACAATGTGCCGGCCCATCAGTCCGGAGGGGGAGCCGGAATCATGACTCATAGCGATGCCACGGGTCGTCCCGTGGCCCAACTGCTTGTTGTCACGCGCAGCCTTGTTGAGCTGACCGACCGAGCCGTCTCCGACAGCGAGCTGTCCCACGCCGCCGCCGACGTGCTGATGTTCGCGGCGCGCCAGGCGGCCCGACTGGTGGAAGACGTGGTGAGCCTTCGCTCGCGCGATCCCGATGATGCCGGTGCATTCGTGCAGTGTTCCAGCAGCGCTGAGCTCGACCGTGCCTACAACGATCTGGAATGTCTGGCTGAAGCGGCCGGCATGATCCGCGCGCACGGCATCGGCTCGCAGTACCGCGCCCATCTCGCTTACCTGATGCGCTACGCCGCGGAATCGGCCTGCAACGCGCTGGAGCGCGCAGAGCGCTCCATGAACCTGGCCGACATCACCAACCTGACCCATGCCTGGGTCATGGACGCGCGGAACTGACAGGCACGAGAAGGTTTACTTCTTGTCCGGTGCGTCCGCTGCAGGCACCTGCTCCAGCGGCCCCACCTGCACGTGGCCAACCCAGCCGTCGAAGACGTTGACGGCCGCCTTGTCCAAGGCCTTCATCACGGTCTCTATCGGCGGACAGCCGTTGGGATCGGCCACAGGTCGAGACGGGTCGGTCATCCCCGCCATGCAGAATTTCGCACCACGCGCACTCATGCGGCTCAGTGTGGCCATGCCGTCGGTGTAACGGCGTTCCGCACGCGGCGCAGCGGTGGCATCGCCATAGATCGGGCGCATGCTGACCAGCAATTGTTCGGCAGCGTGCCGGTCCGCTTCCGTGGCGTTCTTCATCGCCGTGTCGTACGCCTGCCGGAATGGCGAATTGGCGCGCTCCGACGCCAGCGTGAGCCAAGCCAGGCCCAGTGCCTGGTTCGCCGGTTGGTTGTCACCGTTGAGCGCCATCACGCCGAGCACGTACTGGGCCGGCTTACTTGCCCAGCTCGCCGCGGTCTTGAAGAAGCGCTGAGAGGTGGAATACCTGCCCAGCCCGTAGGTCTGCGTGCCCAGGCAATAGAAGTAGTCGCCCGGCAGGATCTTTTCTTCACCCGACACGCAGCGCGTACCGGCAAGATCGGCATCGGTGGGCGGCGTGTCGCTGTCCGCCGCGGTATCCGCCGACTGCGCCCCAGCCTGCGGCGCAGCGATAGCCATGAACAGGGCCAGTGCCCATACGATCAAACTGCCTTGCCGTCCTTGCGTGGTCATATCGTTCTCCGTCGATGTGTCGTATTCACGAACGGCACATCCTAACGTCGACTGACGTAGAGAGGATGATGACGATAGGCAGCATGTTCTTGCGGCACACGTATCGCGACGGCGGCGCCTCGTCGCGTGATGTCGGACATGTGTTCCTAGGCACACACCCGCGCATCAACACGACGAGGCCCGCGGATTGTGTCGATGACGACGCGACGCGTCCTTGCGTCCAATCGCAAATTTGCGAGATGCGTCAGGCCGTATCCGCCCGTCGTGACGAAGCGCTCAGGGAAAGTGCCACCAGCACCACGGCCAGCACCGCATACGCGGCGGCGAACTGCCACACAAGCTGGCGCAGAGCGTCATCGAGCTGCCACGGCAGATAGATGCCGCCGCTGAGCTCCACCGAATGGATCACGCCGAACAGGCTGAGCGCCGCGCCAAGCAGAAGAATCAATGCCGCACGCAATGCCTTGCCGTCGATCATGGCCACCACAAAGCTCGCCCACACCATCGACGTGATGATGAAACCGTTGCCCAGCGCATTGATGATGGCCAGCTCGGAGAAGCCGTGCGTGCGATCGCCCAGCAACGCGACGACGTGCTCGGGCTGCACATAGGTAGGGTCGCTCAGCTTGATCGCCACCATGCGCGCAATCGCGGGAAAAAAGCTGAACACCACCGCGGGCGCGTAACGCATCGGCGTCGCCTCGAACGCCTGCACGGTGATGCCGATGGCGACGAACACCAGGATGGGCGCGAGTACCGACAGTGGAATCAACTCCACCAGATTGGAGAGATAGCCGAACACGCCACCGAGGCCCACGAACAAGCCGGTGAGCAGCGTATAGCCCGTGCCAGCGCCCATGGCCTTGTACGACGGCTGGCCGATGTACGGCGTGGTCTGCGCCACACCGCCACAGAACCCAGCCACCAACGTCGCCAGCGCTTCCACCAGCAAAATGTCGCGCGTGCGGTACTCGTCCCCGGCGGCGCGCGCACTCTCCGTCACGTTGATGCCGCCCACCACCATCAGCAGGCCAAACGGCAGGATCAACGGCAGATACGGCACCGCAGAACCCAAGCCACCGATCCACTCCAGCGTTGGCAGCGGCAGCGCGAAGCGCCATGTCCATGGCTTGGGCGGCTCATAGCCACTGCCCAGCCAGCCCAGCGGGCCAAGCACGTAATAGAGCAACGCACCCACCACAAAAGCCACCAGCACGCCCGGCAGGTTCCAAGGCATGCGCGCGCGCGCCACCAGTGCGTAAAGCACCACGCCCAATCCCGCAAAACCCACCAGCGGATGCTTGAGGATCTCCACCAGCGGAAAGAACCCCATCAAGACCAGTGCAATGCCCGCGATGGAACCCAGCAGGCCGGCGCGCGGCACATGCCGTTGCACCATGCCGCCGAAGAACGACAGCACAAACTTCAACACGCCCATGATCACCAGCGACGCCATACCCAGTCGCCAGGTGGCGAGCCCGGCCGCCTGCGGATCAAGCCCCGTCTGTTTGAAGTGCAGAAACGCGGGCCCCAACACCAGGAAGGCCATGCCAATGCTGGTGGGCGCATCGAGTCCCAACGGCATCGCGGTAACGTCTACTCGTCCGCTCTGACGCGCCAGTCGACGGGCCATGGCGGTATAGGCCAGGTTGCCCAGCAACACACCAAAGGTCGTGCCGGGCACCATGCGCATAAACACAATGTCGGCGGGAAACCCGAAAACGCCGATCAGCGCTGTGGCAAGAAACGCCAGCACCGACAGGTTGTCCACGACCAGTCCGAGGAACCCGTTGAGGTCGCCCGGCGATATCCAGCGTTCACGTACGGACGCACTCATGTCAGAACGACACCTCGGCCGGTTGGGTCACGCGCAGCACGGACTGGTCGCCCGTGCGCTGCTTCCAAGCGGCGCGAATAGCTTCCACTTTATCGCGATTGGCGGGGGTATCGGGATAATCGATCACCAGCATCTTCGAACGCAGCCGCTCGGGTGTCGCCTGCCCCTTGCCCTGCCACTGGCCATAGACATCCAGCACGCTGAGCCCATCGGGAAAGCGCGGCGTCACCTCGGCGTCCAGAAAGGCACGCCACCCTTGTTCGGTGACCCCGTGCGAGTCGTCGCCGACCACGCCAAGCCCGAAGTACAACCGTGTTTCCACCCAGCCCTGCGTCTGCGCGGGGTGTGCCGCATCGCCATGCAGCGTGGCCTGGGTCACCGGCGCGGTGGTCGCGCAACCCGATAGAAGCGCCGCTGACAACAGCGTGGAAGCAAAAAGCAAATGACGCATGGTTATGTCCTTATGTTCGTTTGGACATCCAGACGGATATCAATCCATGGATGTTCTTCGCAAAGTATTGACAACAGAACTTGCGCAATGCAACAAATAACTTACGGTCACGTAGCCATACGGGTCCACTGCCAGTTTCACCGGGGACACAAGGTCTGTTTGACATGAACGTCGCTACACCTGGACATCGCTCGACGCCGCATGGCCATGCCATGCGGCGATGTTGCCCGGGCTGATGCTCTGGCGCCCTGACGGGCGCCCTTCCCTTCTCTATCCATCCTCCGGCGTCCGACCACGGGCGTCATGGACTGCTGCGCTCCAAGGAAACGCTATGCCGATCAACACCGCGGCCCTACGCCGCCGACTCCTGCCGGCCCTGATCATTAGTTTGCTCGCGCCCGTGGCGCAGGCCCAATCCCAGGCCGATGACGGACAGGCCAAAACGCTCGACCAAGTGGTGGTCACCGGCGTTCGCGCCAGCCATCGCACGGCGCTGGAATCACCGGTGCCCGTCGACGTACTGACGCAGGACGATCTGCGCGCTGCCGGATCGGTCAACGGCGAACTCGGCCAGGCGCTGGCAACGCTGCTCCCCTCGTTCAACTTTCCGCGCCAATCCAACTCGGGTGGCTCGGACCATGTGCGTGCAGCGCAGTTGCGCGGACTTTCGCCTGATCAGGTCCTGGTGCTGGTGAACGGCAAGCGCTTCCATACCTCGGCGCTGGTGAACACCGATACCAAGATAGGCCGCGGCACCACGCCGGTGGACTTCAACGCCATCCCCATCAGTGCGATCAAGCGCGTGGAAGTGCTACGCGATGGCGCCGGCGCGCAGTACGGCTCGGATGCCATTGCCGGCGTGGTCAACATCATCCTGGACGATGCGCCGCAAGGCGGCGAAGTCACCGCTACGGGTGGCGCGTACCACACGCATTTCCGCCCGGCCGACCGCGACATCACCGATGGCGACAGCGGCTACGCCGCCGCCAAGTGGGGTACGCGCCTGGCAGGCACGGGCTTCTTCCGCTTTGGCATTGAGGCGAACAACCACGGCTCGACCAATCGGGCCGGCATCGACACCGTGCCGGATTGGCTGGCCGATCCCACGCCGGCTAACCTGGCGCTGCGTGGAAGGCGCAACTACGCGGCAGGTGATCCCGCCGCAGAAAGTTACAACGGCTGGCTCAATAGCGAAGTACCGTTGGGTGGCAATGCGACGTTCTACTGGTTCGGCACCTACACGCAGCGTCACAGCGTGGGCGACAACTATTTCCGCTACCCGGATAGCAGCGCCAACATCACCTCGATCTATCCAGACGGCTATCTGCCCAAGTCCGTCGGCAGCGATCGCGACCTGCAGACCGCCGCCGGCGTGCGCGGCCTGCTCGGCGACTGGCACTACGACGGCAGCCTGAACTGGGGCAGCAATGGCTTCAACTACGACCTGCGCGATTCGCTCAACGCATCGCTGGGCCCCGATAGCCCCACGTCGTTCCACATCGGCAGCTATACCTTCAACCAAGGCAGCGTCAACAGCGATTTCAGCCATGACTTCAGCGTGGCATCGCGCAACGTCACGCTGTCACTGGGCACGGAATACCGCCACGAAAATTTCCGCACGCGCCCCGGTGATCCGGCGTCTTACATTGCCGGCCCCTATGTCGACGCACCAGTTGGCGCGCAGGCGGGCGGCGGCCTGCAACCACAGGATGCCGCCAACCTGTCGCGCGATGTGGGGGCGGCCTATGCGGAGTTGTCCAGCGATGTGACCGAGCATGTGTTTGTCGACGCTGCCGCGCGTTATGAGCACTACAGCGATTTCGGCGGCAACTGGAGCGGCAAACTCAGCGGCCGCTGGGAGTTTGCTCCTGGCTTCGCACTGCGCGGCGCCTGGTCCAACAACTTCCGTGCGCCGTCGCTCAGCCAGATCGGCTACGAGGCCACCACGACTGGCTACGGCGCAGACGGCAAACTGGTCACCGGGCGCATTCTTTCGGTGAACAACCCTATCGCACGCGGGCTGGGTGCTGAGCCGCTGAAGCCCGAGAAATCGCGCAACGCCAGCCTGGGCCTGACCGGTCAGGTGGGCGAGCACTTCGACTTCAGCCTGGATGCGTACCAGATCAACATCGACCATCGGGTCACGCTGTCGGAAACCATCGACAGCCCAGGTCTGGAGGATTACATCCTGCAGCACTTCGGCACGCCCGGCGTACAAAGTGTGGCGTTCTTCACCAACGCGGTGGATACGCGTACGCGCGGTGCGGAACTGGTTGGCAACTACCGCACGCCGCTCGCCGGCGGTGGTCTGTTGCTCACCCTGGCCTACAGCCACAACCATACCGATATCCTGCACGTGATTCCGACGCCAGAAGCACTCGCCGCTACGGGTGCTGGCAACGTGCTGTTCGGCGTGGAGGAACAGAACACGTTGACGGACGCCGCTCCTCGCCAGCGCGGCTCGTTCACCGCCAACTGGAGCAATACGCGCTGGAACTTGCTGGGACGCGTCACCCGCCAGGGTTCCGTGGTGCGCGTGTTCGATTTCGGCGGTGGCGACGTGCCCACGCAGACTTATGCGCCCCGCTGGCAGCTGGACGCGGAAGTGGAATTCAAGGCAACGCCGCAACTGAGCTTCGCCGTGGGCGGCTACAACCTCACCGACCAATACCCCACCCGTTCCAACAGCGAGATCAATTACGCGGGCAACTTCCCTTATGACGTGATTTCGCCTATTGGCCTCAACGGCGCCTACTGGTACGGGCGGGTGCGCTACACCTTCTAAAAGTCTGTTCAAGATTTCGCATGCGCGCTCATTTCCCTCACCGTCATTCCGGCGCAGGCCGGAATCCAGTGGCCACGTAGCTCGGTTTTCGTAGTAGGGCCAAACGCTTGAAGTCGACGCGATAACCGGTGGCATCCGTCACTGGATTCCGGCCTGCGCCGGAATGACGCCCGTCTGGACTGGAGACTTTGAACTGGCTCTAAGCCTGCACTGAGCGCCACACCGTCTCAGGCCACGGGACAGCATAGCGGCACCATGCGGGACATCTCTCGCCTACTCGGCGAGAATGCCCCCATGAGCAATACCAGCCGCCGCCAACCATGAGCCACACCCTGGACCTGCCTCTGGAGAGTCCGATCCAGCCGGGCCTGATGGTTATACATGGCAACCGCATGGAAGACCTGCGCGATCTGCTGACGGGCTGGCTCGCCCGCGCGCCGCTACGCCCGCTGGAAGACGAGCTGATGCTGGTGCAAAGCAACGGCATCGCGCAGTGGTTGAAGTGGGCGCTGGCGCGCCCTGTCGGCGTGGGCGGCGGGCTGGGCATCAGCGCCGCTATCGACGTGCAACTGCCCGGCCGCTTCCTGTGGGCGGCCTACCGCAGCGTACTAGGGCGTGACGCGGTACCCACCACGTCGCCGTTCGACAAATCCCGCTTGAGCTGGCGACTGCTGCGCCTGCTGCCCGCTCATTTGCACGAAGCTGAATTCGCACCGCTGCGTGACTTCCTCCGCGACGATCCCGACGAGCGCAAACGCTTTCAGTTGGCCGAACGCGTGGCCGACCTGTTCGACCAGTACCAAGTGTATCGCGCGGACTGGCTCGCGGACTGGGAACGTGGCCAGTACGTGCTGCGCAACGATCTGCGCGGCGAGCCATCCGAGCTTCCCGCGGACCAGCGCTGGCAGGCCCGCCTATGGCAATTGCTGCTCGACGATGTGGGCGAGGAACGCCACAACCATCGCGCCGCCGTGCACCAGGCGTTTCTCGATCGTATCAATACGCTGACGACGCGGCCGCCCATGCTGCCTCGCCGCATCGTGGTGTTCGGCATTTCCTCGCTACCGCAGCAAACACTGGAAGCGCTGACCGCACTGGCGCGTTTCAGCCAGGTGATGCTGCTGGTCGCCAACCCTTGCCGGCACTACTGGGCCGACATCATCGAAGATCGCGAACTGCTCAAGGCAAGCCAGCGCCGCCACGGCCAGAAGCCCGGCTTGCCAGCCGAGCCACGTTACGAAGACCTGCACCTGCACGCCAATCCGCTGCTGGCTGCCTGGGGGCGACAAGGGCGCGACTACATCCGCCTGCTCGATGCCTTCGACAAGCCCGAGGGTTATCGCTCGCAGTTCGCCGCGTGGAATCGCAGCATCGACCTGTTCGCCGATACCGACGGCGGCACGCTGCTACGGCAGATGCAGCAGGCCATCCTGGATCTGGAACCGTTGCCGGCCGAGGCCGCTCAGCGCAAATCCTGGCGCGACAACGATGCCTCACTGCGCTTTCACGTCGCGCACAGCCCGCAGCGCGAAGTGGAGATCCTGCACGATCAGTTGCTGGCGATGTTCCAGAGCGCAGCAGAACACGGCGAGCCACTGTCGCCGCGCGACGTGATCGTGATGGTCCCGGACATCCAGACCTATGCACCGCATGTACAGGCCGTCTTCGGCCGCCTGTCACCGGATGATCCGCGCCACCTGCCCTTCTCTGTCGCCGACCAACCCGCGCGTGGCGCGGTGCCGTTGATGGTGGCGTTGGAGCATCTGTTGTCGCTACCGGAATCGCGCTTCGCGGTGAGCGATCTGCTGGACCTGCTCGATGTGCCCGCGCTGCGCGCGCGCTTCGATATCGAGGACAACGGCCTGCCCACGCTACGGCGCTGGATCGAAGGCGCAGGCATCCGCTGGGGTCTCGATCGTGGGCAGAAGCAAAGCCTGGAATTACCGGGCATCGAGCAGAACACCTGGCGCTTCGGTCTGCGCCGCATGCTGCTGGGTTACGCCGTGGGTGAAGGCGACACCTGGCACGGTATCGCCCCTTACGGCGAAGTGGGTGGATTGGACGCCGCGCTGGTGGGTCCACTGATCCTGTTGATGGATCAGCTGGAGCAATGGTGGGCGCGCATGCGCGAACCGGCCACACCCGATCAATGGCACGAACGCCTGCAACAGTTGCTGCTCGACTTCTTCGACGCGGACGACCCGGCGGACAGCGACCGCCTCACGCGCCTCAACGATGCCTTGGATGAGTGGAAGCAGGCTTGCGCGGAAGCCGGTTTCGACCTGCCCTTGCCGCTCAACATCGTGCGCGAGCATTGGCTTTCCTCCATGGACGAAAGCCGCCTGTCGCAACGCTTTATGGGTGGTGCGGTGAGCTTTTGCACGCTGATGCCAATGCGCGCCATTCCGTTTCGCGTGGTCTGCCTGCTCGGCATGAACGACGGCGACTACCCGCGACGACAAGCCCCCGCCGATTTCGATCTGATGGCGCAACCCGGCCACGCGCGCCCCGGCGACCGCTCGCGCCGCGAGGACGACCGCTACCTGTTCCTGGAAGCGCTGGCCTCCGCGCGCGACACGCTCTACGTGAGCTGGGTGGGGCGCAACGTGCGTGACAACAGCGTGCTGCCGCCTTCCGTACTGGTCGGCCAGCTGCGGGACTACGTGGCTGCCGGCTGGCATCGCCAGGGCGACGATCCGAATGACATCCGCAGCGGCGAACACCTGCTGGACGCCATGACCACGGTGCATCCGCTGCAACCCTTCAGCCGCCGCTATTTCAGCTCGGATGCCGACGTCCACCTGTTCACCTATGCCCGCGAATGGCGCCAGGCCCTTCGCGATCACGACGACACGGCGACGAACGGATCACTCGCGCCGTGGGAGCCTGATGCCGCCATCAGCCTGGCCCTGTTGCAGGGCTTCGTGGCGCGACCGGTGCGCCACTTCTTCAACCATCGCCTCAAAGTCCATTTCAATGCATGGAACGAGGAAGCGATGGATGACGAGCCGTTCGGCCTCAATGCACTCGAACGCCACGTCGCCACGACCAGTGTGCTGAATGCTGCGGTGATCTCCGCAGACCCTCGCGCTGCCGTGGACGTTGCTACCCGCCAGCTCATCGACCAGGGCGCCCTGCCGCCTGGCGGCTTTGGTGAACTTGCACGTGATGCACTGGCCCGCGAAGGAAGCGACCTTGTCACTCGCTGGCGATTGGCCTGCGAACGCTGGCCCCTGGTCGACGAGAAGATCGAAGTACTGCACGACGCGCACGGCGTACGCCTCGAAGATTGGCTGACCGATCTGCGGCGCGGTGACGAAACGCCCTACGTGCGCCTCGAACTGGCCACGGGAAAGCTGCTGCAGAAGAACGTTATCCGCTACGACAAGGCCATCAACGCCTGGGTGATCCACGTGGTGGCGCATGCGCTTGGCTTACGGCTGCAGTCACGCATCATCGGCGCCGATACATCCCTGGTGCTGAAACCGCTGGACGCCGACGACGCCCTCATGTGTCTCAACGCCATGCTCTCCAGCCTGCGTGAAGGCATGCGCATGCCGCTACCCATCGCTCGCAAGACAGCATTCGCGTGGCTGCAGAACCTCGACGATCCGGAAAAGGCACGCAAGCAGGCGCAACTCGCCTATGAAGGCAGTGGCTTCGGTGGCGTGGGCGAAGTGCAGGAAGACGCCTACCTTGCCCGTGCGTGGCCGCGCTTCGATGCGCTGGAAGCGGGTGGCTTCCATCACTGGCTGGCGCTGTACCAGCCCATGCTGCCCGCCATCGTCAACGGAGCGGATGCATGACCACCACCGCACCGCTCCAACCGCTGCAACTGCCGCTGCAAGGCATCCAGCTGATCGAAGCCAGCGCGGGCACGGGCAAAACCTGGACCATTGCCGCGCTGTACCTGCGGCTGGTGCTTGGCCATGGCACGCACCAAGGCAAGGCCCTGTTGCCCTCGCAAATCCTGGTGCTCACCTTCACCAAGGCGGCCACGGCGGAATTGCGTGAGCGGATCCGCGAGCGACTGGGCGAAGCAGCAGATGCGTTCCGTGGTCGCCGCGAGGCGGACGACTTCCTGCGCAGCCTGATCGACGTCTATCCCGACGACGACAGCCGCGCACGCGCCGCGCGTCAGCTCGACCTGGCGGCGCAATGGATGGACGAATCGGCCATCCACACCATCCATGCCTGGTGCCAGCGCATGCTGAGTCAGCATGCCTTCGACAGCGGACACCCGTTCGTACAGGATACGGACACCGACGAAAGCGCGTTGCTCGCCGATGTCGTGCGCGACTACTGGCGCTGTCATTTCTTCCCGTTGGATCGCGACGGTGCCGCACTGGTCTCGCACTGGTGGAAAACACCTGCTGACCTGCAGGCCGATCTGCAACCTCTGCTACGACAGCCGCCCGAGAGCCTGCGACTGGATGGCCGCCCTCTGCCCGATGCCGAGCGGACACTTGACGAGTTCCGCGAACGTGTCAGCGCAACGGCGATCGCCGAGGCGCACGCGCGACAGCGCTGGCTGGACGACGTCCATGCCATCGAAGCCCTGTTCTCGCAAGCACTGGCAGCCGGCGCACTCAACGGCAACAAGATGCGCAAGGACAAGGTGATCGACGAGCTCGCCCTGCTCCGCGCGTGGGCTACCGACGGTGCGGATGCATCCACCGCCCTGCCGCGCTATACACGCACCGCGTTGACAGCGGCAAAGAACAAGAGCGCCGACGCGCTGCAACACCCCGCCTTCGACGCCATTGAAACCTTGGTGGAGGCACACGGACTGATCGCGCCCTGGCGCGCCCCCGTACTGGCGCACGCCACGCGCTGGGTCGCAGCCAAGCTCGATGAAACCAAGCAACGCCGTTCGCAACTCGGCTTCGATGACATGCTCAAGCGCCTGGACGGAGCCTTGTACGGGCATACCGGCAAGCGTCTGGCCGATACCATCGCCGCGCAGTATCCGATAGCGCTGATCGACGAGTTTCAAGACACCGACCCGCTGCAGTGGCGCATTTTCCACCGCATCTACGCCCGTCGCGACACTCACGGACTGCTGCTGATTGGCGACCCCAAGCAGGCCATCTACGGGTTTCGCGGCGCGGACATCCATACCTATCTGCGTGCTCGCAGCAGCGCGCGGCAACCGATGTGGACGCTGGGCACCAATTACCGTTCCACGGTACCGCTGGTCGATGCCGTCAATCGCGTGTTTGCATTTGCCGACACGCATGAGAACGGTGCATTCGACTTCGGTCGGGGTGAGGACGCGTTACCGTTCTTCCCCGTCGCCGCGCGCGGTCGCAGCGACGAGCTGTTGTTGGACGGCCAGCCACTACCGCCCATGCAACTGGCGGTGCAGGCGAGCGACGATGCAATCAGCGGCACCGCCTACACCGACCTGATGGCTCGCCACGCCGCGGCCTATCTGGTCGACCTGCTTGCCGCCGCGCAGGAGGGGCGCTGCGGTTTTCAGCACGCGGACGGCACGCTACGTCCGTTGCAGCCGGGTGACATCGCCATCCTCGTTCGCCGTGGCGCCGAAGCGGCGAAGGTACGCGAAGAGATGCAGCGCCGCGGCCTGAAAAGCGTCTATCTCTCTGACCGCGATTCGGTCTACGCCTCAGCGGAAGCCACCGATCTGCTGCGCTGGTTGCGCGCCTGCGCCGAGCCCGGCTCGGACCGCACCATGCGCGCCGCGCTCGCCACGCCAACGCTGGGCCAGAGCGATGCCGAGCTCGATCGCCTCAATCTGGACGAGCACCATTGGGAAGCCTGTGGCGACCGGTTCCGCCAGTTGCACCTCACCTGGCAACGCCATGGCGTGCTCGCCATGCTGCACGACCTGCTGCACGCCTTCGACCTGCCCGCGCGACTGCTGGGGCTTCCCGACGGCGAGCGCGCACTGACCAACCTGCTGCATCTGGCCGAACTACTGCAGCACGCCGCGTCCACGCTGGATGGCGAGCACGCCTTGATTCGCTACCTCGCAGCGCAGATTGCCAGCGCCAGCGATCCGCACTCCAACACCGCTGACGAGCAGATCGTCCGCCTGGAAAGCGAAGCCGCACTGATCAAAGTGGTGACCATCCACAAATCCAAGGGCCTGGAGTATCCATTGGTACTGCTGCCCTTCGTGTGTTCGGCGCGCGAGCTGAAAGCAGACGACAGCTTTACCTGGCACGACGACGACGGCGAGCTGCGCATGGACCTTCGCGCCAACGAGGCGGCACTCACACGCGCAGACCGCGAACGCCTGCAGGAAGACCTTCGTCTGCTCTACGTGGCGCTGACGCGCGCGCAGTACGCCTGCTGGTTAGGCGTGGCCTGCACGCGCGCCGGACAAGGCAAGGCATCGACGCTGCACAAATCAGCGTTCGGCCATGTGTTGTCGGGTGGCGTGAAGATCGAGCCGACCGAACTTCTCCCACGCCTGGAAGCTCTACGTGGCGATGCCTCGGACATAGCCATCCGTTTGCTCGACACGCCCGCCACTCACGCTCTGCCTGCCATGCAGACCGAAGTGAAGCCCCTGTGGGATGCGCGCGACTACAACGGGCCAGCGACGGAACGCTGGCGCGTATCCAGCTACAGCGGCCTCAAGTACGCCGAAGTCGAGGACACACGCATCCCTGCACCGGAAACGGCAGCGCAGGACATCCTGATCGAGGCCAGTGCGGAGCAACCCGTGCTTCCCAACGCACCCACCGCGCTGGCACAAGGCATTCATGCCTTCCACGCTGGCGCGGAGCCCGGCACGTTCCTGCACGACCTGTTGGAATGGGCTGCCGACGAAGGCTTTGCGCAGACTGCTGACGACACGCCGGCGCTCGAAAAGGAAATTGCCCGACGCTGCCAACGTCGCGGCTGGCAATCGCACATCACTATGCTCACCGCGTGGATGGCAGGGCTGCTACGCACGCCGCTTGCCCTGCCGGATGGCACGCACGCCTCACTGGCACAGATGACCAGCCACTACGCCGAACTGGAGTTCTGGTTCGAAGCGATGCACGTCGACACGCTGGCGCTGGACCGGTTGGTGACCGCGCATACGCTGGACGCGCGCCCTCGCCTGCCGCTGCTGGCCGATCGTATCAACGGATTGCTCAAAGGCTTCATCGACCTGGTGGTGGAGCACCAAGGCCGTTACTACGTGATCGACTACAAATCCAACAAGCTCGGTAACGACGTCACCGCGTACACGGCAGAAGCGATGCGCGAGTCGATCCTGCGCGAGCGCTACGACCTGCAGTACGCGCTCTACACCCTGGCGCTGCACCGGCAGTTGCGTGCGCGCCTGCCCGGCTACGACTACGAGCGGCATATGGGTGGTGTGGCGTACCTGTACCTGCGTGGCGTAGATGAAGCGGGACACGGCGTGCATGTCGAACGTCTGCCCAAGGCACTGATCGAAGCGATGGATCGCCTGTTCGCCACCGGAAAACACGCCCATGTCGCCTGAACCCCTGCTCACGTCCATGGAACAGGCGATCGAGCGCAGCTGGCTGCGGCCGCTGGATATCGCGTTTGCGCGTTTCCTCGATGCACAGGATCCGACCGCTCCGCCCGCCCTGCCCCTGCTCGGCGCGCTAGTCAGCCGACAGCAAGCGGACGGCCATCTCTGTCTTGACCTGTCATCGTGGGAATCCCTGGCCGACGACGGCGGCTGGCCTTCCGACTGGAAGGCCATGCTGGCCGATGCCTCGCGCGCACCTTCAACCTTGCTCTCGTCCCCATTGCTGGCGGCCGTCGACGATCCCGCGCGCAACGCCTCACCCCTGGTCCTCGATGGCAGCCGACTCTACCTGCGCCGCTACTGGAACCACGAGCAACGGGTCGCGCAGGCGATCAGTCAACGCCTGGCCAATACGTGGGAGGCGTCACCCCTGCTGACGGCGCAACTCGTCCGATTGTTTCCCGCGATGCCCACCGAAGCCCCCGACTGGCAACGCGTCGCTTGCGCACTGGCCGCGCGCGGCGCCTTCACCGTGATTACTGGCGGCCCGGGCACCGGCAAAACGACTACCGTGGTGCGCCTGCTCGGCCTGCTGCAGACCCTGCATCGCCAGGAAACTGCACGCCCGTTGCGCATCCGCCTCGCCGCACCGACCGGTAAGGCGGCGGCGCGGCTGCAGTCGTCCATCAGCACACAGATTGCGCAACTGGATGTGGACAGCGACGTGCGTGCCAGCATCCCCAGCCAGGTGGATACGCTGCACCGCTTGCTCGGCGCACGCCCCGACACGCGGCGCTTTCGCCACGATGCCAGTCATCCATTGCACCTGGACGTGCTGGTTATCGACGAAGCATCGATGATCGATCTGGAGATGATGTCCGCTGTGCTCGCCGCGCTGCCGGACAACGCCCGGCTGATCCTGCTCGGCGACAAGGACCAATTATCGTCGGTGGAAGCCGGCGCCGTGCTTGGCGACCTGTGTCGCCGCGCCGAAGCGGGCCACTACAGTGCAGCCACGGCGGCATGGCTGCGCGACATCAGCGGCGACCGCATCGACGCCTGGGTCAGCGATGATGCCCGCTCACTGGACCAGCATGTCGCCATGCTTCGCCATAGCCATCGCTTTGGCGCGGACAGCGGCATCGGCACGCTCGCGCAACGGGTGAACGAAGGTAACGCGACACAGGTGCAGGCGCTGCTTTCCAATCCGCACGCAGATATCGCCTGGGTCGATGCCGCCGCCGATGCGCGCACACTCACGGACCTGGTGCTCGACGGCGGCGCAACGCGCTTCCTGCCACGCGCCGATGGCGAACAACCGCACGGCTACCGCCACTACCTCGAATGGTTGCGGCGCGAACGTCCAGCGGCGACCGCCACACACGACGCGTTCGACGAGTGGGCGCGGGGCGTACTGCGTGCGTTCGGCAGCTTCCAGTTGCTGTGTGCGCTGCGACAGGGACCGTTCGGTGCGGAAGGACTCAACCGCCAGATCGCCGGCATTCTCCATCAGGCGCAACTGATCGACAGCAGTCACGAGTGGTACGAGGGCCGCCCCGTATTGGTCACGCGCAACGACTACAGCCTGGGGCTGATGAACGGCGACGTGGGCGTCGCCCTTCGCGTTCCCGACGAACAGGGCGTGATGCAGTTGCGGGTGGCATTCGAAGTGGCCGGCGATGCCGTGAACCATGCGTCGCGCATCCGTTTCGTGCTGCCATCGCGCCTCGGGGAGCGGGAGAGCGTATACGCAATGACCGTGCACAAGTCGCAGGGCTCGGAGTTCGACCACGCCGCACTGGTGTTGCCTGCGGAGGCGAGTGCCGTGCTTACGCGCGAACTGCTCTATACCGGCATCACGCGCGCGCGGCGCTGGTTCAGCCTGCTGACGCCGGCCGCCATCGTGCGGCAGTCCGTGGAACAGCCCGTGCACCGCCACTCCGGTTTGTACCAGCGCTGGTCGACAACCGACGCGAGCCAGAACTCGAACTAGCGGCGCAGCACCACCGTGGCCTGCAAGACGACCAACACGCGTCCATCACTGATGGCAGGATCGGCGCTGCGTGCGGTGATGCGATAGTACGTACGCGCCGCCCCGACATGTCCGCCGTAGTTGTGGGCACTCGCACTTTGCTCGACGACCGCATCCAGCATGGAATCGTCCCCATCGCCCATGTTTTCGATCACGTACTGAGGCGGGCCCGAGGCCTCGGGCGATGCAGCGAATTCGCTGTTTTCAACAGTGCGGATGCTGCCCCGCGGCAGGCCTGGATCGTTGAATGGATTCGCCAGGCAGGACACCGCTTTCATTTGACAGTCGCGCGCCACGTCATCTGGCTGAACCGCCACGTGCAACTGTGCCACGCGCAACGCGGCCTCTGCATGCTGGAACGCGATCTGACGATCCTGTTGATGTGCCGCCATCTTCTGCTGGAGCAGTGTCCCCCTCAGTCCCGCGAAAGCGGTTAGCGTAAGCGCGACAAGCAGCACCAAAGCCACCACGAGTGCGAAGCCTCGCGCACGTGGTGGTGGCACAGGCTGACCCAGGGATGTCGTCAGCGAGTCACGGGACAACGGTGGCCGATCCATCTCACGGCACCCGATGACGTAAGACGGTGGTCATGCTGGACTGACGTGAGATGGGCGCGTTATCCACACCAGCGCGCTGATCCGTGCTCTGCAAGGTGAATGTCACGCGCACAGCCGTGACCTTTTCCCAGTCCGCCACCTCACTCGCGCGAACGAATGGGCTGGCGAGGCCATCCTGGTGGTAGGCCAATTGCATGTCGGTCACGCCACGCACCATCTCATGACGTTTGAGTACACCGCCTTCCAGTCCCAGGCGATAGAGTGAAAGTCCCTTGTCCGGGTTGGTACCAACGTACCAATCCGCAACATAGGCAGGCGTGAGCATGGCGTTGGGGCCAAAGACATAGCGGTTGAGGGATTCGCACGATGCCGGGTAGCCGAGACCCGCCGAGCAATTGCCATCCCCCTTGGCATGCCCCACGGTGCGCCCGCTTATGCTGCTGGATCGAAAGATGGCTGCGTGGTCGTAGTCGCATACAACGAGCACGTCGCCCACGGAAAGGTCATCAATGGATTCGCGCAACGTGAACTTCGCCTGGGCGTCATCGTGCCAAGCGACGCTGTAGCTCACGCCCTTGATGCCAAGCACTTGCAGCGACGGCTTACCCGCCACACGGTCGCCCGTCGCCTTGCCCGCCGGAATATCAGGATCATCGCCATCAAAACCGTGGATGGCTCGGCGCCAGTCGCTCCACCAGATCGCACCACCGTTGGCCGGCCCGACAGCCAGCGCATTGGCGATGCGTTGATTGCCACATCCCGTGGCGCCTGCATGGCGGATATCGCGCGCCAACAGCTCGGAGCCGATGCGCAGACTTTCCTGCACCTCGCTCAACGCACGGCTGGTGCGGCTCACATGCTGACCGGCGAGGTAGACGCTACCAAACCCTGCCATGACGATCAGGCCAATCAGCAAGGCCACCAACAACTCCACGAGGGTGAAGCCTTGCCCGTCGCCACGACGCGATGAGGAAACCAGTACTCGACGTGCCATGGCATGCCCAAGCTAAAGCGGAGCATCGATGATCATCGCCGTGGCATCGCGGCGTATAGCGAGCGATGCCTACGCCGAGCCTAGGCCAACTGCTTATTGTGGCGTCAGCCAATGCCTAGGGCCCGGAGTGAGGTCCCGTTGCACTCCTTAACCGCCCAAAGAAAAGGCCGCCCTGAGGCGGCCTTTTCTTACTCACCAACAGCCAGGACCGGCGGCATCGCGTTGACCGGACTGATCGAGTTGCAGCGTACCGCACATCGTGTCGCGAGCTTGAATGCTCGCCGATTTCGGCGCGGCCTGAATCGTGTATGCCGTCGCGGTCGGTCCTGTGCTGAACGCATAGTCATAGTTTCTGCCCGTCTGTTGACCGGACATGCAGTCGAGCGCGGGCATCGTATTAGCCGTAGCGCCCGCGGCGTTCCCGGCCTTGTCGTAGCGCAGGTAGGTCGCGTAATAGCGCTCCATGTAACTGGCGATCTGCGACATGCAGCTCTCCGCCGCCACGCGATTCGTCTTCCTGACATGCGTCAGGTAAGACGGGTACGCGATGGCGGCGAGAATGCCGATGATCGCGATCACGATCATGACCTCGATAAGCGTGAAGCCGGCCTGGCGCCACGCCCGGCGCTTACGATCGGCCGAACGCGGGTTGAACTTGTAGAGACTCATGGATCCCTTCCTCATGGATTGATCAGTTCACGCCAGGACACGCGTGACAGTCCGGCGCCGGAGCTGGATGTCTTGATGCTGCCCGTGGTGCCGTTGTCGAAACTGATCAACATGTTTCCGCCCACGAAGATCGGGTTGTTGGGCAGTGATCCAAAGGCCATGCCGGCCGCCGGCTTGCCGTTGACGGCATCGCCGGCGTTGATCTGGCCGTCGCCGTTGATGTCGAAGAAGTTCGATTGCGGATTGGTGCCGGTGAACGGATCCACTGCCATCACCCAACCGGTGCCTGACGGGTCACACAAGTCCGTGGCCTGCGGGATACGTGTTGTGCCAAGCAGCAGGTTGCCCTGGAACTGGTTGGGCGTGACCATGCGTTCGCCCTGCTTCTTGTAAGTTGTGGTGGTGCCCGTGGTCGACGGCTGTAACAGATCCATATACCAACCGGATTTGCCCGTCATCGACGTCGCTTCCGCGGTGGTGGTGACCGTACGCGCGACGGATGTGGTGACACCGCCCGCAGTCGCCGTTGTCTCCGTGGTGATGTAGCGCTGCACCAGCGAGCTGCGATCCAGCTTGCTTTGGCCGTCAATCGCTTTGTTGACGCCACCGGACTTCACGATGATGCCGTACCAGCTCTGCGTGTTGAGATTGCTCAGGTCGCCACTGGTGAGGTACTTACCCGTACCGAAGAAGACCCAGACATCCTGCGTCTGCGGGTTCTTGCCCACCAGCAGACCGCCTTCGATCGGTTGCGCGTTGCTGCTGGCGTCTTTGGCGGTGAACATCAGCTTGCCGGCTGCGCTCGGGCTGGGCGTGTAGTCGGTTGCACCCGAATTGAGCGCGAACGACCACACGTTGCCGTCGAGGTCGCCTGCATAGGCCGAATCGCTGATACCGGAGGTCGAGCTGCTGATCCACACCGCGGGGGCGCTGAGTCCTGTCGTGTCGGTGGTCTGGTGCACATTCAGGGCACCACTGAACACATCGAACTGCAGCAGCGCGGCGACACCACCCGCACTGTTGTAACCGTTGCCAATCAACACCGACCAGACACCCGGCGACGTCTGCGCGATCACCGGCTTGCCCGTCATCTGGCCGATGTACTTGCTGTTGCCATCCGCATTGCCATCGCTGGCGGCGCGCTCCCACAGAAGCTGGATGTTGGCCGGGTCGGTCACGTCGAGCGCATAGACCGCCCTGGCTTGTCCGCGACCGGTGGTGCCGACCAGCACGGTCTTCCACGCGCCGTTGCCCTTGGTCGAATAAACGTCGCCCACGGTCAGTTCGCCGTCGTTGAAGAACTGGTGCGGCACGGCGTTGGTGGCGCCGTAGTCCTTGTTCGCCAGATCGGCGATGCCGTTGGAGCTGCCGTTGGTGATCACCGCGCCGGGCAAGTACGCATAAGCTTCGATGCCGGTGCCCGCATTGAACGCGTGCAGCATGCCGTCATTGGCCGCCACATAGATAAGCCCTGCCCGATCCTTCTGGTCACTCGCGTACTTGGAGAACGTGCCCGAGCCAGTGAACGTCTGGTTGTTGAACTGATTGGCGGTGGGCGCACCCACGTACACCGGCTGCGAGTTGACGATGTCGCCCAACGCTGTATCGCGCGAACGATACGTACCGCCGTTGGTCAACTCGTTGCTGCCGTCGCCGCGCAGGTAGTTGATCATCTGGGCCTGCGACGCACCGTCACTACCCAATGCCGACAGCTGTGCGGACGACAGTGCGGGCAAGTTCCCGGCATCGTCCACCTTGAAGGCAACGGCGGTCGGCGATGCAGCGGTAGGGTCAGATGTGTAGATGTTGCGCGAGGCAGCCGTCGGCATCTTGCCCGCCGCCGACCAGGTTGGCGTGGAGGCAATGGCGCCCGAGGTGGCATTGATTGCCAACGCCTTGAGGTCACCCTTCCAGGACGCCGTGTAGTAATTGGCCTGATAGGCCACCGTGCCGGTCTGCAACTGCGTCGAGTTCGCTGCCAGGCTGGCGCCGGTACCGGTGCGCTGGGCTGCGCGCTTGAGCGCATCCTTCAGGCCGTTGGCGAAAGTCTCCGGGCTCGTCGCTGAGTAGAAGCCGCCATGGCCATTCACAGCCGCGTGCGCGAGGTCAGCGATATTGTTGATCGAGTCACCGGTGGGCTGCGGCCACGCAAAGTCGCTGATGGCGCTCGCCTTGTCGCCGTTGGCCCACTTGAACACCGTGGACATCGGAATCGGCGTGGTCTGGTCCGCGTACATCGGCTGGAAACCCAGGCCCATGGTGAACGTCGTCATGTGCTGCCAGAACGCACCGTCTTCCGCGTTGATCGGCACTTCGTTCTTGGTGCTCGGGCGCAGGTCGGTCTTCCAGTACTTCATCGCCACGTCGGCCAACGTGTTGCTGTACGTCACGGGCGGCACGGTGGTCGTGTTCGTACACATCTTCGTGGTGTTGTTGAGGCTGTCCTGGCCGTTACACGTCCAGTTCGGCGTCCTCGGCGTGTAACCGCTGCGCGTGCACTGGCCGCTGCTGCTCGAATAGGTGAAGTTCTTGTCGCACTTGGGCGTCGCCGCGTACGTCGTGGTGGTCGTCGTGGAGTCGGTGGTGTTGGCGCTATCGGCATAAGGCAATGCCGGCGTATAGGTATAGCTCTGCCCGTTCGGCCCCGTGATGGTTCTGCCAGCCACGCCGTCGATATCGCCGATGCCGGAAAGCGAGCTGTTCGACTCGTTCCAGAAACCGTCTGTCGTGAGAATGGTGTAGGAGGCGCGGCAGGCCAATTCACCCGAGCTCGACGACGTGGTGTCGGTCAGCCACGGCTGGTCCGACTGGTAGTACTGGCCAACCGCATCCAGCGCCACGCGCAGCGGCGTGGAGTTGTTGGGCTGGATATCGTTCACCCAGGTCCAGAAGTAGGCGCGCTGCGTACTGGCTGCTCCCGTCCCGAACGGCTGCACCTGCGCCAGCGTGTAGTTTCCGATCTTGGACGTGCGGCCGGTGGCAGTGATATCGGCCGTGTTGCGATTGTTGATCGATCCGAAGCCCACGCGGTACTTCGGGTCAATAGTGGCGAACGCCGCCATCAGGCCACTTTTGGCCATGAGGATGCGGGTGCGGTAGTACGAAAACCAGTTCGCCACGTTCTGCCGCACAGCGGCGGAATCGTCGCATACCGCTTGCTGAGCCGTGCTCAGGTACTGGCAATCACCGGACGCACCGACGTAATTGCGCACATAGCTACCGGAGGTGCCCGTGGTGTAGGTGAAGTAGTTGAGCTGGCTGAATTGGCACAGACTCTGGTTGGAGTTTAGCGAACCACCGGAAGGACACGTCGGTGTCGACGTGGTACTCGAATTGTTGTCCTTCACGCATTTGTAGTTGTTACCGCTCTGCTTCAGCGTATAGCCGGACGGGCATGTGGGTGCATAGGTCTTGTTGGTCGAGAGCGACAACGTCGTGTAGTACTTGAAACCGTTGTTGCTGACGTTGCTCGAGATGTATGAGCGAACATCCGTCGTCGAGGTATCGAGGAATCCGTCGTTGTACGCGTTGACGATATCGGGCGAAGCGCTATACAGATTTGTCCCGCCGAGCGCCAACGGCGGCGGCGAATACATCACCGTGGGGTTGTAGTAGACACCGTTGACGCTGGCGTTGCGCAGACCGTCGTTGGAGTTGTCCGACAGATAGCCGAAGTCGGGCATGTAGTCCCAGGCCATGGAGCCCGAGTCGTCCAGCATCAGCATGATGTTGGGCGGCAGCGAGGCCTGGATGATCAGCGGCGATGTGTCGATGGTGACCGCCGTGCCGGCAGCAGCCTGGGCCGGCTCGCTCGCCACGCCGAGGCCGCACACCAGCAGGCCGGTACATAGCAGCTTATGGAAAAAACCCGCGAAGCTGTTGCGTGGTCGGGTTGACGTGCTCATGGCATGGAAGCCCCTGTGAAATAGGATGGCCATCGATCAACCCTGCTTGATCATGGCTTGCAGCGTCACGATGGCGCGTGTGCCTGCGTTCTTCGGCGAATCGCTGCGCGCCGTCACGCGGTAATACATCACCGTGGTGGAAAGGCCTTGCGCGCCGTAGTTGTGCGCATTGGCGCTTTGATTGAAGCCCGTGCTCGAGTTGGGGTCCTGCCAGCTACCCATGTTTTCGATGACGTACTGCGGCTGGCCGGTTGCCAGCGGATCGGCTGTGTACTGCCCGGCGTCGGTTCCCGCCACCACCGAAATGATCTTGTTCGCCGGCAGCTGGGGATCGTTGAACGGATTGGCCGGACACACCACGCCACCCGCCTGACAATTGCGCGCGATGTCGTCGGGGTTGCCCTGGATGCGCAACTGCGCCGCACGCATGGCCGCTTCCGCGTTCTGGAAGGCGATCTGCCGGTCGTACATGTTGGCCGACATCTTCTGCTGCATGAGCGTGCCACGTACGGCGGCAAAGCCCACCAGGGTGATCACGATCAACAGGATCATGGCCACCATCAGGGCCACGCCGCGTTGACGCGAGGGCCTGGAGGAAGCAAGCGTCCGACCGCGGGCAGCGCCCACGGATGTCTTGGAAGAACAGGTCATGTCAGCCCACCCGGTTGCGTAGCGTGATGGTTGAAGTGAAAGAGCGCGACACCGCGGTATCGTTGACGCTTGCCCTGCGATCGGTGCTGATCATGGTCAAGGTCACCTGCACGGCATCGACCTGCGACCAGTCGGTCACCGCATTGGCGGCAACAAACGCTGCGGCCCCTTGCTGGTGGTACGTCAACACCATGCCCGTCACGTCGCGAATGATCTCGTTCGGCGTCGCGGTGGCATGGCCCGTAGCGTCCGTGCCCAACGAGAGGCGATAAAGCGACGTGGAGCCCGCCTTGGCGCTGGGGCCTACATACCAGTCGGCGCCCGTCAGCTTGGCGATCTGCGCGTTGGCCGCGAATACATAGCTGCTGCCACTGCTGCACACGGTCGGATAGCTCAAGTCCATCGTGCAGTTGCCCGGCGTACCTGACTTGGCGTGCGTCAGCGTGGTCCCACTAACCTTGGACAATTGCACGATCGCCGCATGATCCGGGTCGCACACCATCACGATGTCGCCGGTGTTAAGGCTGGTGGCCGACTCGTTGAGGGTGAAGGTTCCTGCCGGCTCGGCATTGGACTGCACGCTGACACCCGTGCCTTCCACACCCAACACGATCATCGAAGGTGTATTCGCCGTACGGCTGGCCACGGCGGGGTCGGTCTGGCTGGCGGTATAGCCGATGACCGGATTCGACCAGTTGGCGTACCAGGTGGTGGCGTTGTTGTTGACCACATTGGCGATGCGCGTGCCGTTTCCACAGCCGGTCAAGCCAGCGGATCGCAAGTCACGCGCCATCATCTCGAACGCCACGCGCGCACTGTCCTGCACGTCGCTTACCGCCTTGTTGGTGCGATACACCTGCTGGTTGGTCATCAGCACGCTGATGACGCCGGCAATCACCACCGTGCCAAGCAGCAACGCCACCATCAACTCGATCAGGGTGAAACCCGACAAACGTTGCACCGGTGTCCGACGGCACCGGGAAAAAGCGCGGTAACCGCTCATAGCATGGCCCTGGTCGTAACCGTCTGTTGCTTGGTCTTGGCGTCCGCACCGGTCCGCACGTCGACGAAATTGATCGTGACAGTGCAGTCGCCGGCGGTGGTGCAATTGATGTTGCCGGTGGTGGTCTCGGCCACGCCCAGCGTCGAGCCCAACTGATTGCACCACTGCAGGAGCTGTGCACCCGCGAACGTGCTCGTGTCCGTGGGGCACGCGTTCGCCTTGAGCGCCGTCGAAGTGTTGTACGCGCTGTTGGTTGTGGCGTTGTCCTTGTCCGCACGCATCGCATCGAAAATCGAGTACGTGGCGACGGTGGCCATGCTGCGCGCCATGGCGCTGTTGTTGGACGACAGCGCCATGGCCTGCATCGCGGCAATGCCCAGAAAGGCTACCGAGAGAATCACTACCGCGACCAGCACCTCGATCAGGCTCACGCCCCGTTGGGCGAAGCGGCCGTAGCTAGCCGCACCGCGCCGCGGTGAACGAACGTGTCGCATGGACAAGAATGACGCGCGCTTGGCGTCGACAGTGGAGTTCATCACGTGCAGGTACCTGTGGCTATGTCGACTTGGAGGACCGAGCCGGCCCTCATTTGCACAATGCGGTGATTGTCGGCGCTCAAGCTGGCGGTGCAGATGTCGATCACGGTGCCGCCGTATAGCGTGGATGTGCCTGGCTGCACGCCCATACCCTGTCCGTTGAAGCGCAACGCGGTGACATCGCCGAAGACCTTCAGCGTGGGCCCAATGTCATCGATGCCTCTGCCGATCGGGTCGAACGACGTGTTTCCGTTCTCATCGATGGACATCGCATAGACGGCACCGGCATCGACGCCGCACTTCTCCCCCAGCGGCCCCGGGCCATTGGCGGAGGCCACGCTGCCACACACTTGCACGCTGCCGTTGCGCTTGACGGCTTCGATGCGCGCCGCGTGGATAACATCGACCATGTCGTTCGCCGCCGTGGTCAAACGGTTGGAGAGCACCATGGTGCGGAAGCTCGGTACCGCGAGTGCAAAAAGCACCGCGGCGATCACCAGCGTCACGACCATTTCGACGAGCGTGAATCCGGCGGTGCGCGCGCCCGCGTCCGGAGCCCCTCTGGCTCCCTGTTGCCTATACGGCGTGTTCATGCGGCTTGCCCCCTTGAGTACGTAAGAACTTACTGACACGTCAGCCTGAAGAAAACTTCAGAGCCGACGAACGGTAGGTTCTTTCGGACAAGCGGTAAGGGTTAGCTGTCAGTGCGGAGCGAATCGTGACGTCCGTCACGATGACTTGGCCACCACGACGCCTCGATGGCGGCTCCGTACAATTAGCGCCTAGTCAGCTATTTTTGCTTAGTTTTTTTCCCCACGGAGAGTGGAGACAATGGCGCCAACTCGGTAGCGGCCAGCCCGTTTCGGCGATGAAAATGGGACCGTATGACCCACGCCAGAAGGGGCATTCTATTACGTAAGAAATTTCGTCATTTCATAGGCTTACGCTAATCTTACGTCACCTTCGGCGACGCTTGGCGCCCCTCTTCCCGAAGGGCTCCGGCTGTCGGAAACCTGCACCCGGAAGCCTCGCGACCCACCCGCCATGCCATGAATCCGTCCAGGCAATTGGCTACTATCGTTGGCACTTGCACGGCAACATCGCTTCCTCGCCATTCGTTGTCGCGCATACCGCCACGGTTTCCCCGACGTCGACACCCGTCTCTCTTCTGCCATGCAGCGGAACATTGAGCCGGCATCGAGATCGTCCGTGCGCACACATCACGTTGTGCAGACTTACCCTAAGGAGCTCATCGACATGAACCGTCCCCGCGTATCCCCCGCGTTGCTCGCCACTACCCTTTCCGCCCTGCTGCTCGGTGCCTGCGGCTCGGGCGACAAGCTCACCGCCGACGCCCCGCAGGCACAGGCGCAAGAGCAGAAAACGCCGCCACCGCAGCCCTTCAACAGCACCATCTGCGTCAACGGCCATTGCGCGGTGATCGACCAGAATGCGTCGCTGCTCGTGCCGTTCGACAACAGCGAGTACGACACGTATGCGTCGTTCCCCATGAAAGACACCATGCTGCTGCAGAAGGGTGAGCAGTGGCAGTTGCTCGATGCCAAGACCAAGGCACCACTCAAGACGCTAGGCAAGGATCTCTACCAGCTATCGCCCGGTTACTTCGGCTTTGGTGCGGACGGCAAGATGGGCATCATGGATTTCCACGGCAACGAAGTGCAGCCGGCGCGCTTCGATGACCTGTTCCTGGGGGGTGATGGCCAATACATCGGCTACGAACTCAACGGCAAGAACGGCATTCTCGATGCCCACGGCAAGCAACTCACCGAGGCGCTCTACGACACCTTGATCGTGCGCCAGGATTTCGCCAAGCGCGGCGGCTGGGTCATCGGTGAACGCGGTGAACAGCACTGGGCCATCAGCCTGAAGGATGGCACGCAGAAACAGGTGACCTACGCCGACATGGATGAAATGCAGGACGGCCACATGGTGGTGACCTCGCCCGACCACATGCGCAAGGGCCTGGTGGATGCCAGCGGCACCCTGACCATTCCGCTCAAGTACGACCTGCTGGGCACGCCGAGCGAAGGCCTGGTGAGCTTCCGCGAAAAGAACGACGGCCCCTGCGGCTACATGGATTACACCGGCAAGGTCGTGATCGAACCGCGTTTCGGCGACTGCATGCCCTTCGGCAAAAAGGGCGCGCTGGCCAGGACTAACGAAGGCGCAGACGGTACTACCAAGAAGTACGGCGTGGTCGATCGCACGGGCGCCTGGGTCACGCAGCCCACCTATGACTACGCCGGTGAAGCGGGTCGCTCCATGCTGGGCATGCTCGATCACGTGCCGGGCTATGCGTCGGTGTTCAAGGAGGTTTCCACCTTCTCGTACACCTACGGCATCTACGACCTTAACCAGGGTCGCGAGTTGATCCCCACCACGTACAAGCAGCTCGGCATGCTCACACAGGATCGCTTCGTGTTCAGCGGCGCCGATGCACCGATGATCAACGTGACCATGCTTGGCCAGAGCGACGCCACACCCGCCGTAGGCCTGATGGACGCCACCGGAAAGGTGCTGCTGAAGCCGGAACACTTCACGGACATCCAGCTCGACAACAGCGGCCAGTACCTGCGCGCACGCGACGGCCTGGAAAACGCGCACGTCGCACTGTTGAGCCTCGACGGCAAACAGCTCATTGCCCCGGAATGGCAGGACATCAGCATCGACAAGGACGACGCGATTATCCTCGGCTACGACATGGACGGCACCGGCGACGATGCCGTGCATATGCTGCGCGCCGCCTACGACCTGCAGGGCAAGCCGCTGTTTACCATCAAGCACACCCAGTGCGGTGCTGAGCAGTTGGTGGATGGCAACGGCAAGGTGATCTGGCCGGCTGACCCCAAGCCGTACTGCCCGACCGCCGATGCAAGAGACCCGGTGCAACCCACGACGGACGGCTAAACGCTAAGCCGGGACACATCACCGAAACTATGCGAGCAGGGCCTTCGGGCCCTGCTTCTTTTTGGGGTTTGCCAACATCCGTCCACGTGCAGCCGAATGGTGCCTTCCGTCGCACAGATATCAGTCATCGACGGCCAGGGGCGGCACCAGGGCTCAGCTGTGGTGATTGCCCTGCGCGGACGCAGGCAGCTCGGCGCAGGTGTTGAAGTCTCTGCGTGAAAAAGCCAGCCACTCGCGGCGCACATGGCTCAACTGATAAGTCTCCGGCGCGCTGCGCGTTTCACCCGCATCCAACGTTTCATGAGTCACGACCCACAACTCATCGCCCTGCGCATACACCGCATCGATCAGCCAGTGGTTCTCCACTGTCCATGCCTTCGGGTCTGCATCCCGCGGCACGGGCTTGGCGATCTTGCCCAGGGCGGATTTCAGCGCAGAGAGCGATTCATCCGATTTCAGCAGCATGAAACCCTGTGATATCACGGTGGAGGAGCTGTCGAGAATATCCGTGGCGGACATCACGGCCGGCTGGCCACCTACCGTGCACAGGCCACCTGGCGGCAAGCCCATCTGCATGAACGTAGACGTCTGATAACTGCATGTGCCTGTGAAAGGCTGCGCATTCGCTTTACGTCCCGCCTGCAGCGACGGCAACGTCTTAAGCCGCTCGACTAATACGTCAGGAGAAGTTTTCAACGACAGATCGAGCGGGCACTCCTCCGCTGCGGCCTGGACACTGGCTGTCATAAACCCGATAGCCACAAGGGCCGACAACAACGACATGCGCATGAAATACCTGCTGGCAGATAGAAGGAAAGAAAAAGTAGGGATCACTCAGAGGGTACAAACGCGGGTACACGTTGGCGCGCCGCTAAGCGTTACAGGCAGCGACGTCGTATGCCCCACATACACACATCATCGACTACGTCCGCAGTCCTGTTGCATCGCCCTTGCGTTACATCGTCCATGGCATGCCCCCGGTGTCGCCGGTCATCGTCAACGCAATGCGCAGTGATGTGATCCATGCATGGGATCACATCACTGTGCACATTCTCTGACAGCAGCGCTGCCATGGGTAGGACGTTGATAAAAGTGAAAAATGCGCGCAAGGAAAGGAGCCCGATGTGCTCGCTTTGTTTACAGCGAACGATTCGCTTCTCCATAGCAGCCAGAGCCCTGGCAACCGTGACCTACAGCTCACCCACCCCGCCGGGCTCGTGCTTGCGCCGCGCTTGATCCATATCGAACTCCGTTTGCAACACCACCCAGTAGAGCGCGGTGGTACGGAACACCACGGCAAGGCGAGTGGCGCATTCCAGGTCGATGGGTTCACCCATGAGCACGCGACGAATACGCCCCACCGGCAAACCCATGCGGCGGGCCAGCTCATGGGGCGACATGGCATGGGGACGCATGTGATCCTCGCGTAGCACGTCACTCGGAGAACGCACGCGCAAGTCGGGGGTGGTGGAAGACATGGGGGCCTCCTTCAAGGCGCAGCCGTTCGGCGGATCAGCGTGTGATCCGTGTCAGGGAATGCCATGTGCCCCGTCCGTGATCGCCCGGAGGTGTGGCGCATCGAC
>NZ_JAELTQ010000475.1 GCF_016428905.1 Dyella sp. ASV24
CACTGCTGGCCGGCCTGGTTGGCTTCAGCCATGGTGGTGGGCATTTCGGTGATGACCTTCTGGCCCAGCGGCGAGCGGTAGAACTTCAGCAGGCCGTTCATCTCGTCGGAGGTGAAATGGCGCTGCCCTGTCTCTTATACACATCTGACGCTGCCGACGAAGCTGGAATGGTGTGGGTGTGGGGGGGGGGGGGGGGGGGGGAGGGGGGGGGGGGGGGGGGGGGGGGGGGGGGGGGGGGGGGGGGGGGGGGGGGGGGGGGGGGGGGGGGGGGGGGGGGGGGGGGGGGGGGGGGGGGGGGGGGG
>NZ_JAELTQ010000476.1 GCF_016428905.1 Dyella sp. ASV24
CCCCCCCCCCCCCCCCCCCCCCCCCCCCCCCCCCCCCCCCCCCCCCCCCCCCCCCCCCCCCCCCCCCCCCCCCCCCCCCCCCCCCCCCCCCCCCCCCCCTCCCCCCCCCCCCCCCCCCCCCCCCACCACCACCATTCCAGCTTCGTCGGCAGCGTCAGATGTGTATAAGAGACAGGCTTGGCCTGTGTTTCGGCTTTTGCCTGTTGGTGACCGAGATGGGCTACAGCGTGGCCCTCGGTGCTTTCATGATCGGCGCCATCGTGGGCGAGTCGCAGAGCGTGATGCGGATCGAGCGCATTATC
>NZ_JAELTQ010000477.1 GCF_016428905.1 Dyella sp. ASV24
GTGAGGGTCGGCCGGGCTTTTCGACAGGGCATCCTGCCCTGACGAAAAGTGCCGGGCGTCGTGCCCGGCACCCCTTCGGGGCCTGATCGTCCGCCCCTCACCGCCGCTCAAGGGGGCCCGAAGGTCACCAGCGAGAGCAGACGGCTCGTGCAGCTGTGCTGCACATCGCATCGCCGCAGGTCGCGGTGCTCCTGCACTAGGGCGCAAAGCCAAGGCAAAAGAGAAAGACGATGCCGCTTGGTGGCGAGTTCTTCCCACCGGTCGGGAAGCGTAGCGTTCTCTTTACCTTGCCCCAGTGGTGG
>NZ_JAELTQ010000478.1 GCF_016428905.1 Dyella sp. ASV24
CCCCCCCCCCCCCCCCCCCCCCCCCCCCCCCCCCCCCCCCCCCCCCCCCCCCCCCCCCCCCCCCCCCCCCCCCCCCCCCCCCCCCCCCCCCCCCCCCCCCCCTGTTTCAAGCAGAAGACGGCATACGCGATGGCCTGTCCTGTCTCGTGGGCTCGGAGATGTGTATAAGAGACAGGTGTATCGCCATCCCCTCCTTCAGCCGGATGCTGGCCCGCCATCGCGTCGTCACGGCCCAGTGGGAGCTGATCGGATCGCTTCAGCACGCGCGCGGCCTGGCGATCACCAGCGGGCGCCGCATCCTG
>NZ_JAELTQ010000479.1 GCF_016428905.1 Dyella sp. ASV24
GAACGCCCCCACGCCCACCACCGACAGCACACCAGGACCGATGGCCATGCCAAGCGACAGGAGAGCCGTGTACGTTGCGAGGGTGCGCCCTCGTGCTTCCTCAACGCTGAGACCGTTGATCCATACCCTGTCTCTTATACACATCTGACGCTGCCGACGAAGCTGGAATGGTGGTGGTGGGGGGGGGGGGGGGGGGGTGGGGGGGGGGGGGGGGGGGGGGGGGGGGGGGGGGGGGGGGGGGGGGGGGGGGGGGGGGGGGGGGGGGGGGGGGGGGGGGGGGGGGGGGGGGGGGGGGGGGGGGG
>NZ_JAELTQ010000480.1 GCF_016428905.1 Dyella sp. ASV24
GTACCCGACAGCGCGCCGTTGCCCGGGTTGTAGCCCGCAGCGGAAAGATTGGCCGTGGTAGTCGAGCTTGCACCCAGCGCCACGGAGTTGGCGGCTGATGCGCTGGCGCTCGTGCCCAATGCAACACCTGTCTCTTATACACATCTGACGCTGCCGACGAAGCTGGAATGGTGGGGGTGGGGGTGGGGGGGGGGGGGGGGGGGGGGGGGGGGGGGGGGGGGGGGGGGGGGGGGGGGGGGGGGGGGGGGGGGGGGGGGGGGGGGGGGGGGGGGGGGGGGGGGGGGGGGGGGGGGGGGGGGGGG
>NZ_JAELTQ010000481.1 GCF_016428905.1 Dyella sp. ASV24
CGAGCTGCCCACCGCCAACCTTTCCAAACCGTAACTGTTGCCGGATGTAAGGCTGCCTTAGGGTGGCGGGGCTTTCCCTGCCCGCCGGCCAGCTCATAGGCCTGGAAGCTGTGGAATGCCACAGCGCCTGTCTCTTATACACATCTCCGAGCCCACGAGACAGGACAGGCCATCGCGTATGCCGTCTTGTGCTTGAAAAGGGGGGGGGGGGGGGGGGGGGGGGGGGGGGGGGGGGGGGGGGGGGGGGGGGGGGGGGGGGGGGGGGGGGGGGGGGGGGGGGGGGGGGGGGGGGGGGGGGGGGG
>NZ_JAELTQ010000482.1 GCF_016428905.1 Dyella sp. ASV24
CCGGCTGTTATTTTGACATTTTGCTGCCGGCGGTGCGCTGTCTCGCAACCGCCTGGCCCGCCTGCCGCGACGGATTGCCGCGGCGGGCAAGCTGTTTGATCCGGCGTGCGGCCTGAGCCTTCACGCCCTGTCTCTTATACACATCTCCGAGCCCACGAGACAGGACAGGCCATCGCGGATGCCGTCTTCTGCTTGAAAAGGGGGGGGGGGGGGGGGGGGGGGGGGGGGGGGGGGGGGGGGGGGGGGGGGGGGGGGGGGGGGGGGGGGGGGGGGGGGGGGGGGGGGGGGGGGGGGGGGGGGGG
>NZ_JAELTQ010000483.1 GCF_016428905.1 Dyella sp. ASV24
CGGTGCCGGCGATGGCCGATGCGCTGAACGTCACGCCACTGGGCATGCGCACTGCGCTCACCAGCTACGTGCTGACCCTGGCCATCTTCATTCCGGCAAGCCCGTGGCTTTGCGATCGCTTCGGCACCTGTCTCTTATACACATCTGACGCTGCCGACGAAGCTGGAATGGTGGTGGTGTCGGGGGGGGGGGGGGGGGGGGGGGGGGGGGGGGGGGGGGGGGGGGGGGGGGGGGGGGGGGGGGGGGGGGGGGGGGGGGGGGGGGGGGGGGGGGGGGGGGGGGGGGGGGGGGGGGGGGGGGGG
>NZ_JAELTQ010000060.1 GCF_016428905.1 Dyella sp. ASV24
GTCGCCAGCCATCTGGTGCAACGCGCACAGTCGCGAGGCACTCGTCTCTACGCCGGCCGTCGCGCGCACGCACTGCAACGCGGCGGCGTGCTACTGGATGACGATACACGCCTGTCTGGCCCTGTACTGATCGCTACCGGCTGCGCGCTACCCGCACTGTTACCCATGCTTCCCATGCGCGCGCGCAAAGGCCACCTTGTCATTACCGATCGCTATCCCGGCTTCATCCGTCATCAATTGCTTGAACTCGGTTATGCCGATAGCGCCCACGGTGATGCCGACAGCAGTGTGGCGTTCAATGTGCAGCCTCGTCCGACGGGCCAGATCCTGATCGGCTCCTCGCGCGAGTTCAGCGCCAACGACGCGGCCGTGTCGCCCTCGATGGTGCAACGCATGCTCGAACGCAGCTTCGCCTTCGTGCCTGGCTTGCGGGATTTGCAGGCGCTGCGCATCTGGACCGGCTTTCGCCCCACCACGCCGGATGGACGTCCGTATCTCGGCGCAGTACCTGATGCCGTCGACCAATGGGTGGCTGCAGGGCATGAGGGCCTTGGCGTAACCACCGCCTTGGGTAGCGCAAAGCTGATGATCGATCTCATCCACGGCCGGCAGCCTGCCATTGATCCTGCGCCGTATGCACCATCGAGGCTCGCCGCATGAGCCCGCGAGTGCGACTCACCGTGAATGGTCATCCGGTCGATGTGCCCGCTGGCGCCAGTGTTGCCGCCGCCGTAGCCCACGTGACGTTGCGTTTCCGTCGTTCGGTGAACGACGCCCCTCGTGCGCCGCTATGCGGCATGGGTGTGTGCTTTGAATGCCGCGTGCAGGTGGATGGCATCACGCATGTTCGCGCCTGCATGACGCCGGCCAGCGAAGGTATGCAGGTGATCACCGATGCGTGATCACTACGACGTTCTCGTCATCGGCGCCGGTCCCGCGGGAATATCCGCGGCGCAGACGGCTGCCGCACATGGTGTAAGCGTAGGCTTGCTTGACGCGCAACCGCGCCCCGGCGGACAGGTGTGGCGACACGATGTGCAACATCCGCTGCCTCGCTCTGCGCGCACAGCCATGGACCATCTGCGTGGCGTGGACTTTCTGGCACAGCACAGCGTGGTCGCGACGGAATCGGCCGGGCTGCGCCTAGAGACACCGCAAGGCGCGCGACTTCTATCCTACGGTGCACTGGTGCTCGCCACGGGTGCGCGCGAGCTGTTGCTGCCCTTCCCCGGTTGGACGCTGCCCGGTGTCACCGGTGCCGGTGGCCTGCAGGCACTGGCCAAGCAAGGCTGGCCCGTGGCCGGCAAGCGTGTCGTTATCGGTGGCAGCGGTCCCTTGCTGTTGGCCGCCGCGGATACGCTGCGCAAGCATGGCGCACGGGTGTTCGGTATCTACGAGCAGGCGTCGGCCTCTACCGTGAGGTCCTTCGCGTGGCAACTCCGGCACTGGCCGGCCCGCGCGTGGCAGGCCGCAGGATTACGACTGCGTCTCGCAGGCATCCCTTATCGCCTCGGTTCCTTCGTGCGCAAAGCGCACGGCGATGGCAGCCTGCAACGTGTCGACATCGACACGCCGCACGGCGTGCAAACGGTGGAGTGCGATCTGCTCGCCGTGGGCTATGGCCTTGTACCCAATACCGAACTCGCCTCCCTGCTCGGCTGCGCGCTGGACCACACGGATACCCACCCGCGGGTGCGAGTCGACGCACTGTTTCGTACCAGCGTGGCGAATGTGTATGCCGCAGGCGAGTCCTGCGGTATCGGCGGATTGTCCGTGGCGCGCATCGAAGGCGCCATTGCGGGCCACATGGCCGCTGGCCACATCGATGACGCTGGCGCGCTGCTGATGCAACGCGATAGCGAACGGCGCTTCGGCGCATTGCTTGCCAAGCATTTCGCACTCGACCCACGCCTGCACAGGCTGGCCGACGACCTCACGCTGGTCTGTCGCTGCGAGGACGTGCGCATGGGTGAGCTCACCGGCTTCACCGATGCACGGGCCGCAAAACTCATCACACGCTGCGGCATGGGCGCCTGCCAAGGGCGCATCTGCGGCACCGCACTGGCTGAGCTTGGCCGTTTCCCTCGCGGTGGCGCGCGGCCACCGATTTTTCCTGCCCGACTGGCCACGCTGGCCGGGCTTGCCAACCTTCCTTCTGACGACGCACAACGAGGTAGCTGATCATGAGCAACGCATCCATCTGGCACGGCGTGATTCCCGCCATCACCACGCCATTCACCGCGGACGGCCAGGTCGATCACGACTTCCTCGCCAAGCACGCACGCACATTGATCGACAGCGGCTGCAAGGGAATCGTCCCGCTCGGCTCGCTCGGCGAGGCGGCCACGCTGTCGTTCGACGAAAAGCTGGACATCATCCGCACGCTGGTGAAAGCGCTCGACGGCCGCGCACCGGTCATCCCGGGCATCGCCGCGCTGTCCACCGATGAAGCCGTGCGCCTCGCGCGACAGGCCAAGGCGCTGGGCGCTTCCGGCCTGATGGTGCTGCCGCCGTATGTCTACTCCACCGACTGGCGCGAGATGGGCGCGCACCTGCGCGCCGTGATCGCCGCCACCGACCTGCCCTGCATGCTCTACAACAACCCGATTGCCTACAAGACGGATTTCTCGCCAGAACAGATCGCTGAGCTCGCGCATGAGTTCCCGAATGTGCAGGCGGTGAAGGAGTCCTCCGGTGACGTACGCCGCTTCGCCGCGCTTCGCTCGCTGCTGGGAAATCGCCTGGAGCTGCTCGTGGGCATGGACGATGCCATCGTGGAAGGTGTGGCCATGGGCGCGCGCGGCTGGATCGCAGGCCTGGTCAATGCGTATCCGAAGGAGTCGGTGAAGCTGTTCGAACTGGCGCGTGATGGCGGTGCGGATGCCGCGGCCGAACTGTACGCCTGGTTCCTGCCGCTGCTGCGTCTGGATACCGTGCCCAAGTTTGTGCAGCTCATCAAACTGGTGCAGGAGAAGGTTGGCATGGGCAGCGAGCGCGTGCGCGCGCCGCGGCTGGCCATGCACGGCGCCGAACGCGACTCCGCGATGCGCGTGATTGACCACGCTATCGCCCATACGCCGGTGCTCTGACATGAGCACACAGCCCCTGCTGATAGGCGGCGAATGGCGCCAGGCGCGCGAACTGCTCGGCGCCTTCCGCGCGGAGGACCCAACCACGGGTGCCCCGATCGGGCCAGCATTCCCACTTTGCGGTGCGGCAGACCTGGAGGCGGCGATCAGCGCCGCCTCCGCCGTGGCCAATGAACTCGCTGCCACTCCGCCCGAGCGTATCGCCGCGTTTCTTGAAGCCTATGCCGCGGGCATTGAGGCGAACGCGGAGGCGCTGGTCGATCTCGCCCACGCGGAAACGGCGCTGCCCAAGCAACCGCGACTCGCCGCGGTGGAGTTGCCGCGCACCACGAATCAGTTGCGCCTGGCCGCAAAGGCCGTGCGCAACTACGCATGGACCCAGCCGGTGATCGATACCGCCACGGGTCTGCGTTCGCACCGTGCGCCGCTCTCCAAGCCGGTGCTGGTGTTCGGCCCCAACAACTTCCCGTTCGCGTTCAATGCCGTGGCCGGCAGCGATTTCGCCTCGGCCATCGCCGCGCGCAATCCCGTGATCGCCAAGGCGCATCCCTCGCACCCGGCGACCAGCGAACGACTCGCACGAATCGCCGTTGCAGCGCTTCAACAGGCAGGTCTGCCGTCGGCATCCGTGCAACTGCTTTATCACTTCGATTACACCGCAGGCGCACGCCTTGCCGGTGATGCACGACTTGGGGCGGTCGGTTTCACCGGCAGCCGCGCAGGCGGACTGGCGCTCAAGGCCGCAGCCGACAAGGCCGGCATTCCCGCCTATGTCGAGCTATCCAGCGTGAATCCCGTGTTCCTGCTGCCGGGTGCATTGACCGAACGAGGCGCGGCGCTTGCGCAAGAGTTCTTCGCATCCTGCACGATGGGCAGTGGCCAGTTCTGCACCAATCCTGGCGTGGTCATCGTGCCGAAGAACACGGACGGCGATGCCTTCGTTACCGCTGCAACGTCGCACTTCGCATCCGCCGCACCCAGCGTGCTGTTCTCTCGTGGCGTGCTGGATCACCTGCAACACGGTGTAGCGACGTTGTGCGAGGCCGGTGCCGAGGTGCTTGCCGGCGGCACGGTGGGCGAGCCCGGCTTCCGTTATGCGCCCACGCTGCTGAGCGTGGATGCCGAGACCTTCCTCCGTGCACCCAAGGCCTTGCAGACCGAGGCCTTCGGCCCCGTCAGCCTGCTGGTTCGCGCACGCGATGCTGCACAGATGGCGCAAGTGGCGCAGGCGTTCGAGGGCAACCTCACTGGCACGATCTACAGCGCCAACGATGGCAGCGACGACACGACATGGCCAACCGTTGCCCATGCATTGCGCCCACGCGTGGGGCGTCTGATCGGCAACCGCATGCCCACGAGCGTGGCGGTGAGCCCGGCCATGAACCACGGCGGCCCTTACCCCAGTACCGGTCATCCGGGTTTCACGGCGGTAGGCATGCCGGCAGCGATCACGCGCTTCACTGCGCTGCACTGCTACGACAACGTGCCCGAGCATCAGCTTCCGCACGAGTTGCGTGACGGCAACCCCGACGGCATCGCGCGCCTGGTGGATGGCCTGTGGCGTACGGACGATCTCGTTCATGGAGCCTCGTGATGGGCGCGCACGCTCAAATCGGTGGACTCGATGCTGCACAGGCACGCGCCTCGCTCGCGTCCTGGGAGGACACCGCGCCACCCATCGACGCCAATGAGTACCAGCGCCGCATCGAGCGCGCCCGCGCCCTGCTGCGCGAGCAAGGTGTCGACGCCCTGCTGATTACTGCGGGTACCTCGCTGCGCTACTTCACCGGCGTACCGTGGGGCGCCAGCGAACGCCTGGTGGGCATGTTGCTCACCGCGCATGGCGAACCCATCGTGATCTGCCCTGGTTTTGAAGCCGGCTCGCTGAAACCCGTGCTGCGCATTCCTGCCGACGTTCGCCTGTGGGAAGAGCACGAGGATCCTCAACAGCTCGTCGCCGAGGCACTGCGCGAGCGCAGTGCCGGCAGTCTGGCGCTTGATCCCGCCGCGCCTTACGTCGTGGCCGAGCGACTGCGCGCCGTGCTCGGTGGCAAGCCACTGAGTGACGCCAGCGTCATCGTCGATAGCTGCCGCATGTGTAAATCATCGCCAGAACTGGCCTTGATGAAGCAAGCCACGGCGATGACCTTGCACGTGCATCGCCTTGCTGCAGGGTTGATCCGCGAAGGCATCAGTCGCACCGAACTCGTGCGCTTCATCGACGATGCCCACCGCGCCTTGGGTGCGGACAACGGCTCCACCTTTTGCATCGTGCAGTTCGGTCAGGCTACTGCTTACCCGCACGGCGTTCCCGGCGAGCAATACCTGCAACCGGGCGAACTGGTGTTGATCGACACCGGCTGCACGGTGCAGGGCTACCACTCCGATATCACCCGCACCTATATTTTCGGCCAGCCGAGTTCCGAACAGGCGCGCATCTGGGAACTGGAACAGGCAGCGCAGCGCGCCGCGTTCGAAGCCATACGGCCCGGCGTCGCTTGCGAAGCCGTCGATGCCGCCGCGCGGCGCGTGGTGGAAAAAGCGGGCCTGGGCCCGGACTACCGTCTTCCCGGCATTCCTCACCGCACCGGGCACGGCTGCGGCCTGAGCATCCACGAAACGCCCTACCTGGTCCGTGGCGATCACACGCTGCTGCAACCGGGCATGTGCGCCAGCAATGAGCCGATGATCGTGGTGCCCGACCGTTTCGGTGTGCGTCTGGAAGACCATTTCTACGTCACCGAGGAGGGTGCTGCCTGGTTTACGCCGCCCTCGCCCGCCATCGATCAGCCCTTCGCATGATCTCGACTCCACCATGTAGGCACGCACCTTGTGCACGACCGTCGCCCCGCGACAGGTCACGTACAAGGTGCGCGCCTGCCGGTGCATACACCTAGGACAGCGACATGAAGCCTCTCATCCTCGCCCTTGCCTGCACGCTCTGCCTTGCCGCCACCCTGCCGGCACACGCAGACGACGACACCACCACCCGCTTCCATACGATCTACACCCGGGAGTGGGCCTGGCGACAAGCGCAGTTCAAGGGGGAGGATGACGAAGACAGCCACGACAACGCACTGGCCAATCACCTGCCCAAGGTCGACGCCGCTACGCAAGCCGAGCGTGAACGCTACTGGGCCGATGTCCTGAAGCAGCTCGACGCCATGTCGCCTAGCCAGTTGCATGGCGACGACCCGGTCAACTACGCCGTCTATCGCAACCAGATCCAGACCCTGCTGGCCGACCAGCAATTCCATACGTGGGAAATGCCGTTCAACAGCGACACGGCGTTCTGGACCAACCTGGGCTTTACTGCACGCCGCACGCTTCGCACAGCGGATGACTACCGCCACTACGTCGACCAACTGAAGGACATCCCGCGCTATTTCGACGAGCAGACCGCCAATATGCGCGCTGGCCTCGCCCGTGGCTTCAGCGTGCCGCGCGTAACGCTGACTGGGCGTGATCAATCCATCGCGGACGTGGCGAACGCCAAGGGCGATGACAACCTGTTCTACACGCCGTTCCGCAAGATGCCCTCCACTATCCCGGCAAGCGAACAGGCGCAGTTGCGCGCGCAAGGCCGCGATGCCATCCAGCGCTCGGTGATTCCCTCCTACGCGAAGCTGCTGGACTTCATGCGTAACACCTACATGAAGCAGGCGCGCACCACGCTTGCCGCGGAAGCCATGCCGGACGGCAAAGCGTTCTACCAGTCGCAGATCCGCGAGTTCACCACACTGGACATGACGCCCGATGCGATCCACGAACTGGGCCTCAAGGAAGTGGCGCGTATCCGTCAGGAGATGGATGAAACCATCCACGACAGTGGCTTCAAGGGCAGCTTCCCCGAGTTCCTGCATTACCTGCGCACGGATCCCAAGTTCTACCCGAAGACGCCCGATGAACTGCTCAAGGACGCCGCGTGGATCGCCAAGCGTGTGGACGGCAAGATCGGCAACTACATTGGCCGCCTGCCGCGTCAGCGTTTCGCGATCGAGCCGGTTCCCGCCGACCTGGCGCCGTTCTACACCGGCGGGCGCGGTGGCCCAGGCATTTATCTGGTGAACACCTATGATCTGCCCTCGCGCCCGCTGTACTCGCTTACCGCGCTGACGCTGCACGAATCAGCGCCGGGTCATGCACTGCAGATGCCGCTGGCCGCCGAACACGAAGGCCTGCCCGACTTCCGTCGCTATACCTACATCTCCGCCTATGGCGAAGGCTGGGCGCTCTACTCCGAGCGGCTCGGCGTAGAGATGGATATGTATGACACGCCCTATGACCGCTTCGGCTATCTGAGCTATCAAATGTGGCGCGCTTGCCGCCTCGTCGTGGACACCGGCCTCCATCACAAGGGCTGGACGCGCGAACAGGCTCAGGCGTTCATGCGCGACAACACCGCGCTCAGCGAGCACGAAATCGAGACCGAAGTGGATCGCTACATCGCATGGCCGGGCCAGGCGCTGTTGTACTACCTGGGTGAACTGGCCATCGTCGATGCGCGTGCCAAAGCAGAGAAAGCGCTCGGGGAGCGCTTCGACCTGCGCGCCTTCCACGACACGGTGCTCTCGCTCGGCTCAGTACCGCTGCCGGTACTGCAGCAGGAAGTCGACAAGTTCATCGCGGGCGGCGGCAAGTCACCGTACGCCACCAAGTAAGTCAGCGAGACAAGTCCGGGCGCCACACCCGGCGCCCGCATAACCAGAACATGTTGGGCGGGGAGACACCGATGAGCTTGATCAACGACATGCTGCGACGAAAGCCCGTGGAATTGCTCCAGGGCGATGCAGCCAAAGGGGGGAGCGGCCTGCGCCGCGTACTGGGTCTATGGCAACTCACCGCCATTGGCCTCGGCGGCATCATCGGTGTGGGCATCTTCGTGCTTACCGGCACCGTCGCGGCAACTCAGGCAGGCCCCGCGGTGCTGCTGTCCTTCATCATCGCAGGCATTGCCAGCGCGGCGGCCGCGTTGTGCTACGCGGAATTCGCTGGACTCATCCCGGTGTCCGGCAGCGCCTATACCTATGGTTACGCTGTACTGGGTGAATTCGCCGGCTGGATCATCGGCTGGGATCTGTTGCTGGAATATGCCTTGATCGCCGCCGTGGTGGCGGTGGGCTGGTCTGGCTACATGCAGGCCTTGCTTGACGCGGCGGGCATACCCTTGCCGGTATGGGCGCAAGGCGCCTGGGGAAGCGCGCCGGGCTGCGTGGTGAATCTTCCGGCCATCGTCATTTCCATGCTCATGACCGCACTGCTCGCCGTGCGCATGGAATGGGGTGCACGCTTCAATACGCTGATCGTGGCGATCAAGATCGCCGGTGCCGCGCTGATCGTCATTGCGGGTGCGGCCTATGTGAAGCCGGAACGCTGGCACCCTTTCATGCCGTTTGGCATGCACGGTGTGGTGACCGGCGCAGCCGTCGTGTTCTTCGCCGTGTTCGGTTACGACATGCTCACGACCGCCGCGGAGGAATCACGCAACCCGCAGCGTGACCTGCCCCGTGCTGTACTGCTTTCGCTGGGCATTGCGATGATCCTCTACATCGCTATCTGTCTGGTACTTACCGGCATCGTGCCGTACACCACGCTGGACAATGCTGCGCCGGTGGCGAATGCATTCACCCGTATCGGGCTGCCATGGGCGATGGTGGTGATCTCGCTCGCATCGGTCTGCGGCATCACCAGTGTGATCTTCGCCAACCTGATGGCCGGCGCGCGTATCGGCTTCAGCCTGGGCCGCGACGGCCTGCTGCCCGGCTGGTTCGCTGCGGTGCATCCGAGCTGGCGCACGCCGCATCGTTCCACGTTTCTCCTCGGTGGCGTCACCACGATTGCGGCGGGACTATTCCCCCTGGACGAACTGGCCAAGCTGGTGAATATCGGTGTGCTCGGCGCGTTCATCGTGATCTGTTCGGCGGTGGCCGTGCTCCGCTGGCGCCAGCCGGAACTGCATCGCCCTTTCCGCACCCCGCTGGTGCCGCTGGTACCACTGATCGGCGTGGGTTTCTCGTGCTGGCTGATCTGGGGGTTGCCGATGATCACCTATATCCGTTTCGCCATCTGGTTGCTGCTCGGCTGCGTGCTGTACGCCACTTACGGACGCCGCAACAGCCGACTCGCCACGGCGAGCTAACGCGAAGAAAACAACGATCACGTGCCATGTCCATGGTTTCACGTGTATCTATACGCGCGAAACGCACAAAAGAACGTCTTCGCAAAACTGTGCGGAATTCCGCACGCGATTCCCGCAAATGACACAAGACGATTTGCCTATGTGACGGCAGGATGAAATACAGAGCGGTGGAGTGCATCACCGCCACACGAGATGCTCAGACTGGTCGGGGAGGCCACATGCCTGAACGCGTCGATCACCGCAGACGCTTCTTGAAGCGCGCAGCGACGACGCTCGCTTCGCTGGCGGTATTACCGAAAGCGATGGCGCTCGCGCCCGATGTGGCCGATGCCTCCACAACCGCTGCCAACGCCTTCGCGCCGGGCGTGCCGGATCAACCGGTCCGTCGCGTGCAACCCTTCGATCTCCGCGACGTACGCCTGCTCGACAGCGACTTCTCCCGAGCGGCCGCCATCAATCAGCGTTACCTGCACACGCTACCTGTCGACCGGTTGGCGCACACGTTCCGCGTACAAGCAGGCATCCCATCCAGCGCCAAACCATTCGGTGGCTGGGAGAAGCCCGATTGCGAATTGCGCGGTCACTTTACGGGTGGCCACTATCTCTCGGCCGTGGCTATCGCCTATGCGACCACGGGCGATCTGGAGCTGAAACAACGCGGCGATCAATTAGTGGCTGCGCTGGCAGCCTGCCAACAGCCCAATGGCTACCTCAGTGCGTTTCCACCGAGTTTCTTCGATCGGCTGAGCAGTGGCCAAAAGGTGTGGGCGCCGTTCTACACCATTCACAAGATCCTCGTCGGCATGCTCGACATGCACGAGTACACTGGCAACACGCAGGCCTTGCAGGCCGCCACTGGCATCGGCAACTGGACGGTGCGCTGGCTCAACGGTTTCTCCGATGCGGAGATGGCACACATCCTCAAGACCGAATACGGCGGCATGAACGACGGCCTGTATCGGCTCTATGCGATCACCGGCAATGGGCGCTATCTCGATGCCGCCCATCGTTTCGACCAGGTATCGCTGTTCGATCCCCTGGCCGCACACCGCGATGAACTCCAGGGTCTGCACAGCAACACGCAGATACCGAAGATCCTTGGCGCAGCGCGCCGCTACGAATTGACCAGCGAACCGCGCTACCGCCGCATCGCTGAGTTCTTCTGGGAAACGGTCACGCGCAATCGCAGCTACGCCACCGGTGGCTCGAGCAACGACGAATTCTGGAACACGCCGCCCGGCGACCTCAAGGAGCAGCTTGGCCTGTACAGCGCCGAGTGTTGCGTGGCTTACAACCTGATGAAGCTGACGCGCCATATCTATGCCTGGAACGGTGATCCACGCGCATTCGATTATTACGAGCGCACGCTCTACAACGCGCGCCTGTGCACCCAGGATGGCGACGGCATGAAGCTGTATTACTACCCGCTGCAACCGGGTGCCGCGAAGTTCTACAACTCGCCCACGGATTCGTTCTGGTGCTGTACTGGCACCGGAGCCGAAGAGTTCGCCCGCTTCAACGACAATATCTACTTCCACGATCACGATGATCTGTACGTCAACCTGTTCATACCGTCGGAACTGGATTGGAAGGAACGAAAACTGCGGCTTCGTCAGGAAACCGCGTTCCCGCGCGAACCGCTCACAACGTTGAAGCTTTCCCTCGCCGCGCCCACCACGTTTGCATTGAACCTGCGCGTGCCGAGCTGGATCGGCAGCGGTGCCCGCGTGCGCATCAACGGCCAGCCGCTCGACGTGTTCGCCTCGCCCGGTAGCTATCTGACACTTCAACGCGAATGGCATGACGGCGATCGCGTGGAGATGGATCTACCCATGCGCTTGAGCACCGAGCCGCTAGCCGGTGACGACAACCTGCAGGCTGCGCTCTACGGTCCGCTGGTACTAGCGGCGCGTCTGGGTGACAAGGGCCTGATCCACGATATGCAGTACTGCGGTTATGACGCGGCACCCAAGCCCGAGCCCAAACCATGGCCGGCGCCGCGAGTCACGGTGAGCGATACGGATAAGCAGCCCTGGATGAATGTGCTGTCGGCGCAGGATCTGCGCTTCGAGGCACACACCAGGGACGGCAAGCTCGCTGTCGCACCACTCAATCAAGTACGTGGCGAGCGTTACGCCGTGTACTGGCAAACGGAACCCGGCGCGCTCGGCAACAGCTGAGGACGCCAGCCTGCCCGCTGCCATCACGGCGGGCAGTCACGGAGTGCACTCGGCGCTCGCGCGCCGCCGCGCCTCTACAACGGCAAAACGATTCGGTTGGGCTTGCCCGACACGGCGCCGTGTTGCCTGCAGAAATGGCTCCCAAGCCCATGCCGACCTGTCACGCGAGGAATTCCATGCATCCCACGTACGACCAGCCGTCCACGTTCCGACCTAAACCGCTCACGCTTGCCCTGATGGCGCATCTCGCCATCATGGCCGTGCTGACTCCCACGGCCATTCACGCGCAGAACGCCGCCCCACCCACCGACAACGCACAGGCCACCACAGACAAAGCCAAGACACTTGAAAGCGTCACGGTCACGGGCTCACGCATCCGCCGTGTGGATGTGGAAACCGCCAACCCCGTGGTAACGGTCGACCGTTCGCAGATCGCAGCCAGCGGCAAAGCCACGCTTGGCGACATCGTGCAGGAGCTGCCCTCAATCGCCGGCAACGCTACCAACGCCAACACCAACAATGGCGGTGGCACCGGCGCAGCTACGATTTCACTACGCGGCATGGGCGATAAGCGCACGCTTATCCTGGTGAACGGCGTGCGCCTGGCTTACAACGACGTCAACAGTATTCCGGCCAATATGATCGACCGCGTCGAGGTGCTGAGCGACGGTGCCTCGGCTATCTACGGATCGGACGCCATTGGCGGCGTGGTGAACTTTATCCTGCGGGACAAATTCGACGGCGTGCAGTTCTCCGGCGATTTCGGCGAGAGCAGCCACAGCGACGGCTTCCGCCGGAACTTCTCGCTGACCGCTGGCCACACGGGCCAGCGTGGCAGCATCGTAGCGGGCATTGATCACCAGAGCCTGGATGCGGTTTCCGCCAGCTCTCGCGCGTTCTCGCGCGATGCCCTCAACCTCAACGGCGGGCAAGTGATCGTCAGTGGATCGTCTGCCACGCCATCGGGCTCGATCACCCTGCCCCGCTCGGTCGCTGGCCAGATTGGCTGCGGTTCACGCGTGTCGCTCAACCCCGGCGTGAGCGGCGCCACCACGCTCAACGACTACCACTGCTATAGCAACGCCGATACCTACAATTACCAGGGCGACAACATTCTGCAGACGCCGCAGGAGCGCAACAGCCTTTTCCTGATCGGCAAGTACAAGCTGACCGATGCCGTCGAGGCGTATGCCAACTTTTACTACACCAAGACGCAGTCGGATTCGCAGATCGCGCCTGTGCCCGTGTTCGCCAATGGCGACAACTTTGTGGTCTCCGCGCAGAACTATTACAACCCGTTCGGCGTGAACTTCGGCACGGACCGCGTGACGGGTGACAGTTACGGCGACTTCAACACGCGCTTCACCACGCTGGGCTATCGCCGCTACCAGTATAAGACTTACAACATGCAGTTCACGCCGGGCCTGCGCGGCAACTTCGGCGACAGCTCCTGGCAATGGGACACCAATTTCAACTACGGCAAGGTGCGACAGAAGTCCGTCAATTACGGCTTTCTCGACTACGCGCAGTTGCAGCAAGGGCTGGGGCCATCGTTCCTCGATGCGTCCACGGGCAAGGTCACTTGCGGTACGCCCGGCAACCCGATTTCCGGTTGCACGCCGATCAACATTTTCAACGTCAACGATCCGACCACCGTTGCCGCATTGCGTGACATCCAGCGCAACCCGACGGCCACCAACGACTACATCGTCAAACAGTTCGAGGCCAACGCGAACGGCAACCTGTTCAGCCTGCCCGCTGGCGAGGTAAGCCTCGCGACCGGCGTGTCCTATCGCAAGGAGAGCACGTCCACCTGGACTGACCCGCTGGCGATGGGCGACGCCAACGGCCTTTGCGGCATCGTGGAGTTCTGTACCACCGTGCTTTCGGGTAGCTTCAATGTGAAAGAAGCCTATGCGGAAGCCTTGTTCCCCCTGCTCGCGGACAAGCCATGGGCACAAGCGTTGAACATCACCGTGGGTTCGCGCTATTCCGACTACAGCACCGCAGGCAACAACACCAGCAGCAAGGTGGCGCTGGAGTGGCGCCCCCTACAGAACCTGTTGCTGCGTGGCACGGTGTCCCAGGTGTTCCGCGCCCCGAACATCAACGAGCTTTACTCCGGCATTGCCAACGACTCGCCGACCGTCAACGATCCCTGCAATTTCTACACGGGCGGCCACGCGCAAGCCTGCGCCAACGTGCCCACCGACGGCAGTTACCAGCAGGCCAACCCGCAGATCTCCGCCAAGACGTCCGGCGCGGTGCCCGCCGGTTATCAGCTCAAACCCGAGCAGGGCAAATCGTTTGACTTCGGCGTGGTGTACGACCCGCAGTGGCTGCCAGGACTGTCCATGAGTGCGGACGTGTGGCGCATCAACCTCAACGACACCATCACCGCGATTTCGGCACAGACGGTGCTCAACCAGTGCTACGCCAACGCCTCCAGCCCGTTCTGCAACTTCGTCCACCGCTTCGATACCGGCAACATCAACTACGTGTCGGAGCCCACGGTGAACCTCGGCGCACTGTCCACCAAGGGCGTGGATGGCACCCTGGCCTATCGTTTCGACGAAACCCGCTTCGGCCGCTTCAACGCGCGACTCGATTGGACCTACGTAGCGCGTTATGACGTCAACCCCGACCCCTCGGACCCCACCGCGGTCACCATCCACAACGCTGGCAAGTACACCTACGCCTATGGCAACTTCCCCCGCTGGCGTGGGCTCGCCACGCTGAACTGGACCCGCGGCCCATGGAGCGCGAGCTGGCGCATCCGCTACATCGGCCGCACGCAGGTGGGCAGCGCGGACGAGCAACAGCAGCTGTCGGCGGATCTTTCGATACCCGCCGTGGTGCGCAGGGTGGGCGCGTATGCGTACCACAACGTCCAGGCCGGCTATGACTTCGCCCCCTGGCACACGCGACTGGACCTGGGTATCGACAACCTGACCAACAAGCAACCGCCCCTGCTCTACCAGAACAATGTGACGAACTCGAATACCGACGTAGCAACCTACGACGTGATGGGTCGGTACTACTGGCTCAGGGCGACCGTGGCGTTCTGAGCCCTGACTGGCGTACTGGGCGACGGAAAAATTTCCCCGTACGCCAGCCACTTGCGGCATCGCAACAAGCCTTGTTCCGGGGACGTACTAGACTATCCGACTAAATTCACCGCCCCGACCACTGGTCGGGGTTTTGACTTTAAGGCTTTAGTTGTTAGTCCCGGCGGGGCCGCACTGGATCGAACCCCGCCTCCATTCCTGCGGATGCCCGTCCCCACAGCACCGCCAAACGTGGAGTCTCCGTTCCAATGATTTTCGAAACCATCGCCAAAACGGGTCACGAAGAAGTCGTCTTCTGCCATAACCAGGACGCCGGCCTGAAGGCCATCATCGCGATCCACAACACGGTGCTGGGCCCCTCGCTCGGCGGCCTGCGCATGTGGCCGTACAAGAGTGAGCAGGACGCGGTGAACGACGTGCTGCGCCTCTCGCGCGGCATGACCTACAAGAACGCCGTGGCCGGCCTGAACCTGGGCGGTGGCAAGGCCGTGATCATCGGCGATCCGAGCAAGGACAAGTCCGAAGCGCTGTTCCGCGCCTTCGGCCGCTTCGTCAACTCGCTCAACGGCCGCTACATCACGGCCGAAGACGTCGGCATCGACGTCAACGACATGGAATACGTGTTCCGTGAAACCGAATACGTGACCGGCGTGCACCAGGTGCACGGCGGCTCGGGCGACCCGTCGCCGTTCACCGCGTTCGGCACCCTGCAGGGCCTGATGGCCGCGCTGCAGGTCAAGCATGGCAACGAAGACGTGGGCAAGTACAGCTACGCCGTGCAGGGCTGCGGTCACGTGGGTAGCGAGTTCATCAAGCTGCTGCGCGAACAGGGCGCCAAGGTGTTCGTCACCGACATCAACAAGGATGCCGTGCAGCGTTGCGTGGACGAGCTGGGCTGCGAAGCCGTGGGCCTGGACGAGATCTACGACGTCGACGCCGACGTGTACTCGCCGTGCGCGCTGGGTGGCACGCTCAACGAGCAGACCATTGACCGCATCAAGGCGAAGATCATCTGCGGCGCCGCCAACAACCAGCTGGCCACCGACGCCATCGGCGACGAGCTGCAGCGTCGTGGCGTGCTGTACGCGCCGGATTATGCGGTAAACGCGGGCGGCGTGATGAATGTGTCGCTGGAAATCGACGGTTACAACCGTGAGCGCGCCATGCGCATGATGCGCACGATCTATTACAACCTGGGCCGCATTTTCGAGATCTCGAAGACGCAGGGCGTGCCGACCTATAAGGCGGCTGACCGTCTGGCTGAGGAGCGCATTGACGCTATCGGCAAGATCAAGCTGCCGAGCATGGGCAACCATGGTCCGCGCTTTGCTGGTCGCATGCGCGGTCAGTAATTTTCGGGTTGTTGGTTTGATGGAGACGCCGGCTTTATGCCGGCGTTTTCTTTTTGACGTGTTGGGTGGCGCGGGCTTTGCTCCCTCTCCCCTTCGGGGAGAGGGTTGGGGCGAGGGGTGGGTGCTCGCTGCACGGTCTCATCTTTAGCCGTCACCCCGGCGCACCCCGCAAAAGGGGGCAAGGGCCGGGGTCCAGTAGCGGTATCGCTTGATTGTCGCGTGGCGGCGATCGGGCCGCTTACGCAGCGGGCGTTTCGACCTTCTGCCGAAGGCCGAGTCACTTTTCTTTGCTTGCCCAAAGAAAAGTAACCCAAAGAAAGGGCCCCCCGGAATCGGCGCCTTGCGGGCTACGCCCTCCAGGTACGCGGTCGGGTTCCGGGCTTTTCGACGGGGCTCCTGCCCCGACGAAAAGTGGCTGGCATCCCTGCCAGCCACCCCTGCGGGGCCTTATCTCCACCCGCCCGCCGCCTCATACGGGGCCCGGAGGATCAAAAGCGCAAAGCGGACGGCTCGTGCAGCGTTGCTGCACATCGCATCGCGGCAGGTCGCGTTGCTCCTGCTCTAGGGCTCAAAGCCAACGCAGAAGAGAAAGGCGATGCCGTTCGGTGGCGAGTTCTCCCCTGCGGTCGGGAAGCGTAGCGTCCTCTTTACCTTGCCCCAGTGGTGGGGAAGCGTAGCGTCCTCTCTCCCTAGCCTCAGCGATGGGGAAGCGTAGCGCGGCCTGCTTTAAGTCCTCTTGGCCATGGCGCGTTGCGAAGCGCTCCGGTGTACCCGCTGTGTAGAGGTGGAGGTGACCAAGCCACACGATTCCTCAGCCGTTCAGGCTTATCCCATCGTGATGCTACGGGCGTTGGCTTTACGGCCATTTTCTTTGGGTTACTTTTCTTTTGGGCCAGCAAAAGAAAAGTGACTCGAGCGTCGGCAGACGATCGAAACGCCCGCTGCGTAAGCGGCCAGGTCGCGATAGGGCACGAGGCGAAAACCGACCACTGACGACACTGGATCCCGGCCTGCGCCGGGATGACGGCACGGGCGAAACGATAAGGCGAGCACCCGCCCCTCACCCCAACCCTCTCCCCGGAGGGGAGAGGGAGAAATGCTGAAGCGCTCGATGTCCTTCACGTCTGCGCCCCTTCACAAAAGCCGCACTCACGGCAGCCCCTAACGCAACAACACCGCCCGCCCCAAAACCAACCAACCGCCATCCAAACAAAAGATCAGCCACATCGTATCCTGACACCATGCTCAACACCCTCACCCTCCGCTGGCGCCGCCTGCGCGGCTCCGACCGCTACGCCGAATGCCTGCGCGTACTGCTGGCCCTGGGCGGCGCGGTCGCCTGGTGCTTCGGCGCCGGCCATGTCGAAGAAGTGGTATCGATCCTCCTTGGCGTCATCGCCTGCGCATTGGCTGAAACCGAAGACCACTGGCGCAACCGCCTCACCACGCTGCTGCTCACATTGGCCTGCTTCGCCATCTCAGCCTTTGCCGTGCAATGGTTGTTCCCCTACCCCACGCTGTTCGCCGTGGGATTGCCGCTATCCACGTTTGCGCTGGTCATGCTTGGCGCGGCCAGCGAACGCTATGCGACGGTAGCTGGCGCGACCCTGTTGCTCGCTGTTTACACCATGATCTGTGCCGACCAAGCGCACGCCGGCCCCTGGTGGTATCAACCCTCACTACTGCTCACCGGTGCCGCGTGGTATGGCGTGCTCTCTCTGTTGTGGAGCATGTTGGCGCCACAACAAGCCGTGCGTTTGTCGCTGGCGCGGCTGTTCGATGCGCTTGCTGACTACCTGGAAGGCAAGGCCGCTTTGTTCACGCCAGTCCACGGCGTCGATCGCGAGGCAATGCAATGGTCGCTGGCGATGCAGAACGAGCGCGTGGTTGAAGCCATGAACGATACGCGGCTAATGCTGGTTGACCGCATTGGCGCACGACGCCCGCGTGGACAGACCGCGGAACGCCTGCAACTGTACTTCCTGGCGCAGGATATCCACGAACGTATCAGCTCGGCCCACTACCCCTACGATGCGCTCGCCGAGTCGCTGTTCCATAGCGACGTGCTTTTCCGCTGCGAACATCTGCTCCGACTGGAGGCGGGTACTTGTCGTCGGCGCGCGGATGCACTTCGTCTCCGCACCACTCCACCAACGAATGCGGATAGCCAAGCCTCTGCGCGCGACCTGCAGGATGCACTCACCGCTCTGCGCGAGCAGGCGCAACCGCCTGCAGCACACTTGCTTCGCTCTGTAGACGCGCTGGTGCGCAATCTCACCGCCATCCAGCAGCGTCTGGCCAACGATACGTCGGAGGAACTACCGCCGAACAAGCGAGAACGCGTGCTACAGGATCCCGCACCGCAATCATTGGGCGATGCGTGGGAACGCATTCGCATGCAGCTCACGCCGCGCTCGTTTCGATTCCGTCATGCGTTGCGCCTGGCACTCGCGCTACTGGTGGGCTACGCCGTGCTGCATGCTGTGCATCCTAAGCATGGTTACTGGGTTTTGCTAACCACGTTGCTGGTTTGCCAACCAAGCTACGGCGCCACGCGCCTGCGGCTGGCTCAGCGCGTGGCGGGCACGGTCATTGGCCTCGTGCTCGGCTGGGCCACGCTTCAACTGGTGCCGTTTGGCCCGTGGCAAATGCTGTTGATCGTGCTTTCCGGCGTAGTGTTCTTTGCCGCACGCTTACGCCGTTACACAGCCGCAACGACCGCCATCACCCTGTTTGTGGTGCTCTGCTTCAACCAGGTGGGCAGCGGATACGACGCAATGCTGCCCCGCCTGCTCGACACCCTTATCGGTACCGCGATTGCCGCACTTGCCATGCGATGGGTATGGCCCGATTGGCAAGGTCGTCGTTTCGACGAGGTGTTGGCGGACATGGTGCGCACCGACGCGCGCTATCTCGAGCAGATCATTCGCCAATACGCCAGCGGCCGCCGCGACGATCTCGACTACCGTATCGCGCGTCGTGATGCACACAACGCAAATGCCGCACTGAGCGCGGTGCTCGCCAACATGTTGCGCGAACCCGGCCGGCACCAACGCGGCACGGAGACGCTGCTGCGCTTTCTCTCAGCCGCTCATCTTTTGCTTGGTCAGCTTTCCGCACTCGGTGTGAACAGGGCGGCCATCGCCTCGCCAACCGCCAGCGAAGCCGTGGCCAAAGCTGGCAAGACAACCGTGGATGCATTGGCGCAATTGGGGGATGCGTTGGCCAATGGCCTGGCTGCTCAGGACACCACCGACGCCGCCACCTTGCTCGAGCCGCTAACGGCGCATACCGATGACGAAACCGCGCGGCTCGTGCTGGGCCAGTTGCTGCAAATCCTCGTTCAGCGTGACAGGCTTGCTGAGCTTGCGAATACGCTGAATCCGGCCTGAGGCCCTGCGTCTGCCCACGGAAATTTTCGTGGGGCAGTCACGGTTGTGCGTCGCGCAACGGCTTGTAACAGGCGTCGCGGTACCATGATGGCCTTCTGCAATTCCGGAGTTTGTAGGTATGCGTCCGTTTCCGCTGGGTGAAGAGATCGATCTGCTGCGCGAAAGCGTCCACGCGTTTTCGGAAAAGGAGATCGCGCCCCGCGCCGACCACATCGACCGGGAGAACCTGTTCCCCGCCGACTTGTGGCGCAAGTTCGGCGACATGGGACTCCTGGGCATCACCATCCCGGAAGAGTACGGCGGCACCGGCATGGGCTTTCTCGCGCACATGGTGGCGATGGAAGAGATCTCGCGCGCATCCGGCTCGGTCGGCCTTTCCTATGGCGCGCATTCCAATCTGTGCGTGCAGAACATTTTCCACAACGGCAACGAAGCGCAGCGGCGCAAGTACATCCCGAAGCTCTGCTCGGGCGAATACGTCGGCGCGCTGGCGATGAGCGAGCCGGGCGCCGGCTCCGACGTGGTCGGCTCGATGATCTGCAAGGCGGAGAAGAAGGGCGACGTATGGGTCGCCAACGGCTCCAAGATGTGGATCACCAACGGCCCCGACGCCGACGTGCTGCTGGTCTACATGCGCACCGCGCCGCGCCCCGCCGGCAGCCGCTGCATGACGGCCTTCATCATCGAAAAGGGCATGAAGGGTTTCAGCACGGCGCAGAAGCTCGACAAACTCGGCATGCGCGGCTCCAACACCTGCGAGCTGGTGTTCGAGGATTGCGAGATCCCCGAGGAAAACATCGTCGGTGAAGTGAACGAGGGTGTGCGCGTACTGATGAGCGGCCTCGACACCGAGCGCCTGGTGCTTTCGGGTGGCCCCATCGGCTTGATGCAGGCGGCGCTGGATATCTCCCTGCCCTACGTGCGCGAGCGCAAGCAGTTCAACGCCCCCATCGGCACCTTCGGCGTGATGCAGGCGAAGATCGCCGACATGTACACCGCACTGCAGAGTTCACGTGGTTTTGCTTACATGGTGGCGCAGCAGTTCGACAATAACGTGAAGTCACGCATCGATCCTGCTGCGTGCTTGCTCAACGCTTCACAGAACGCAGTGAAGGTGGCGCTGGAGGCGATCCAGACGTTGGGTGGCAACGGTTACATCAACGAGTTCCCGGCGGGTCGCTTGCTGCGCGATGCGAAGCTTTATGAGATTGGTGCGGGTACGAATGAGATTCGCCGGATGTTGATTGGACGTGAGTTGTTTCACGGGAAGGCGTGATTGGTTGTTGTTGCTTCCTGTTGATGTAGGGTCTGTGGTTGGGTTGCTTCGCCAGGGGTCGAGACGCCTGGATGTTTTGCTCCCTCTCCCCTTCGGGGAGAGGGTTGGGGTGAGGGGCGGGTGCTCGCCTCAAAGTTTCATCTTTAGCTGTCATCCCGGCGCAGGTCGGGATCCAGTAGCGGTATCGCTTGGTTGTCGCGTGGCGTCGATCTGGCCGCTTACGCAGCGGGCGTTTCGCCCTCCTGCCGGAGGCCGAGTCACTTTTCTTTGCTTGCCCAAAGAAAAGTAACCCAAAGAAAGGGCACCCCGGATGAGGCGCCTTCCGGGCTACGCCCTCCAGGTACGCGTGCGGGTTCCGGGCTTTTCGACGGGGCTCCTGCCCCGACGAAAAGGAATCGGCATCCATGCCGATTCCCCTGCGGGCCTTTTCTCCACCCGCCCGCCGCCTCATACGGGGCCCAGTAGATCAAAAGCACAGAGCTGACGGCTCGTGCAGCGTTGCTGCACATCGCATCGCGGTAGGTCGCGGTGCTCCTACTCTAGGTGCACAAAGTCGAGGCAGAAGAGAAAGACCATGCCGTTAGGTGTCGAGTTCTCCACACCGGTCGGGAAGCGTAGCGTTCTCTTTGCCTTGCCCCAGGGGTGGGAAAGCGTAGCGTTCCCTTTCCCTCGCCTCGGCGGTAGGAAAGCGTAGCGTCCTCTCTCCCTAGCCTCAGCGGTCGGGAAGCGTAGCGAAGCCTGCTTTAAGTCCTCTTCGCCACGGCGCGTTGCGAAGCGCTCCGGTGTTACCCGCTGTGTAGAGGCGAAGGTGACCAAGCCACAACGTTCCTCACCCGTTCGGGCTTATCCCCACGCAATGCTGCGGGCGTTGGCCTTGCGGCCATTTTCTTTGGGTTACTTTCGACGCGAAGCTAGTCCCCGTGGGATCTTTTGGGCCAGCAAAAGAAAAGTGACTCGGCCTCCGGCAGGAGGTCGAAACGCCCGCCGCGTAGGCGGCCAGGTCGCCGCCACGCGACAATCAAGCACCGAGGCCCTGGACCCCGGCCTGCGCCGGGGTGACGGTTTCATCGAAACGATAAGGCGAGCACCCACCCCTCACCCCAACCCTCTCCCCAAAGGGGAGAGGGAGCAGAACTGGGGCAGCACCTACGCCTCGCATCACCCCAACCCTCGCCCAAACAACGCGAAAACATCCATCACAAACCCAGAAACTCAACCGTCAGAAATTCAACCGATAGTTAAGCATCCCCATCATCCCCTGACCGTTCTGCCCAAAATACTGATCCATCCCAAACTGTAGACTCGACCGCGCCGACATCGTCCAATCCAGCGACAACCCCACCTGCCCCTCATAACGCGACACGCCCACGCCACCCACCGGCGCCCACTGATCCACGCCAGTGAAGCTCGCGTCAAACACATCACCATGTACGGCGAATGCCTGCTGCCACTGCATCCGCCCCTGCAGATTGAGGCTACCGCCACCGGCAAGCAGCCACTCATGACCGGCGCGCACGCCAACGCCAGCCTGCCAACGCTCGACATTCTGCGTCCCGGATTTCAGGCCAAAGCCGTATCCGCCCAGCTCGTTGAAGCCATCACGCTGGATATGCGCGTACTGCATGTTGGCGTAGGGCGTGAACTGCACACCACCGAGCGATGCGCGATAGCCGCTTTCACCATAAGCCACGGTGTAGCGACCATTGGTGTCGCTGGCGACACCTGCAGTATCGCTACCCAACTCGAGATGGCGCCGCATGTTCTCCCGGTAGGTGCCATAGCCGAGCCGGCCCATGGTGTACCAGTTGTCCTGTACCACGCCGCCGTACAGCATGCCTTCCACGGCGTTGCTGGTGCCTTGGTCCGCGTACTCAGCGAGGCGACCCAGACCTTGGCTCTGGCTCAGCGCGAAACCCACCACGCCGTTGCTGCCCAGCTTGCGATCCTGGCCGGCCATCCAGCCACTGAGGTCGTATCCGACATCACCGTAACCGCTGCGGCTCATGCTGCCGTGATAGCCCAGTGTCTGCGCCCAGCCACCGGTGGCGTGCGTGTCGACCAGTCCGTCAAAGTGATCGGACAACGCACGCGTGCCCGCATCGATGGCTTCGAACGTCATCGCGGTGCTGGCAGCGTGCAACTGGCCGGAAAGGCTTTCGAGCGAGCGCTGCAGCGCTGCAGTCGACTGCGTTTGCTGGAGATTGGCAGCGCCTTCGACGAAGCCGGTGGGCACCGGGCCACCGCCCGATGTCGAGCCACCCTGTGCGAGCTGTGTGTTGATCGCACTAAACGCATTGTCCACGCGCTGCGCTGCGCTGTACGAGGCCGGGGTGTAGTTCATGCCACTGACGGCGCTGGCCTGCACCTGGGTGACGTTCAACCAGGCGTTGTTGGTGTCATACCCCAACGAAGCGGACAGCAATACGCCCGATGCCACGTCGAGTCCGGTGAACTGACCGGTCAACCCACCTTTCGCCGTAAGCACGGTGGTATGCGAGTTGGCGACGTAGCCCTGCATGGCGCCGATGACGTAGAGATTGCCACCGACGAGCACGGCCTTGCCATCGACATTGAGGGTGCGGCCCAATTCCAACGCGAGCCGCCCCGTCTGGCCGTCGGTGGGTGTGAAGCCTTGGTAGTAGCTGCCGCTGACGTGTACGTCGCCACCCGCAACGACGAGCGTGCCAAGGTTTTGGACGTCCGCACCAAAACTGTGTGCACCGGTCATCACGGCATCGACGTTGTCGATGTAAAGCGCACCGGCAAGCGATGGCGCGGCCAGCGTGCCGTGCACAACGTGCGTATCACCCTGGTAACTCGGCGCCTGTGTCAGCGTGAGCGTACCGGTACCGTCCTTGGTGAGGCCGCCTGCACCACTGATGGCATTGCCCCAGGTGGAGTTGGTGTTGAGTTTGACGTTGAACGTGCCCCAGTCGAACTTGCCTGGCCCCTTGACCGCGTTGCCCACGTCGAGCATGCCGTAGCCGAATACCGGATCAACGCCCGGCGCACCGAGATCGTCAGCCGTGCCGAGCAAGGTCTGGCGTATCTGGTCGTTGGTGAAATACGGGAAGGCTTGCCACACCAGTGCCGCGGCGCCTGAAACTTCGGGAGCCGCAAACGACGTGCCTCCAACGATCCAATAGCTTTGCTTGGATGCAGTGTCGTCCTTGCCGCTGACGATGACTTCACCCGGCGCCGCCAGGCAGTAGTTCATGGCGACGCCGCACTTGTTGGAATAGCTCGACAACTGCGTCGGGTTATTGCTGTTCACCGCCACGACGGCCAGCCAACCTTTTTCGAGGTCCTGCGCGCCGGGCATGCTGGGTAGTGCCGCCGTCGTGCTGGGATTGGCCTGCGAATCGTTGCCCGCCGCGAACACGACAAGACCGCCCCAGGTGTTGACGTAGGGGCTGTAGGCGTCGTGGAACGCCTTGGTGGTCGCCGTGTCGCTGGCATTCCAGGTAATACCGCCCCAGGAATTGTTCATGACCTTGACGCCGGCCTTGATCAAGTCGCCGTTGACGGATTGCAGGAATTGCGCGGTCGACGCAGTGACGGTGGAAGGCGCTGTGCTGCCGTTGTCATCGCCTGCATTGTCGGGAAGGATGCGTGCCGATACCAACGACGCACCGGGCGCCACGCCGCCAGCGAATTTGCCGAAGGCGGTGCCCGCCGCGATCTCGGACACCCACGTGCCGTGGCCAATAACGTCATCCACGGACAGGTTGTTGGTGCTGGGATCGATGTAGGTCAGCTCTTGGGTGACCTTGCCGGCAACCGCGGGATTACTGCGCATGATGCCGGTGTCGACCACGCCGATGGTCACGCCGGTTCCGGTAAACCCGGCCTTCTGCGCCGCATAGGCGTTGGTCAACGACAGCTGCGCATCGACCGGCGGTGTAGCGGGCGGTGGCGTGGTCGGCGGCGTCGTGGGTGGTGTTGTCGGTGGCGTCGTGCCACCACCCTGTCCGGGCGAAGGTGGTTGATAGCCGGAGCCGGGTGGCTGATAACCCGGACTAGGCGGCGTATACGGTTTGACGTTGCCATTACCGCCACCACCACCGCAGGCACTCAGGCCCAGCGCCATCCACACAAACACACTCACCTGGCGAAAGCGCATTCCGCCGAGACCACCTTCCATAGTTCCCCCTGCACGCCCTTGCCGGGCATCCGATGCTTGCCCCTAGCGCCGCGGTCCTTTACTGGACTCCGCCAGCACTTCCTTTCGGAATCATCGCACAAGGTTACGGAAAAAATGCGGCACGCATCATAGGCCGAAAGCTTATTCCCGCGGCGCAGGTTTATACGACAGCCAGTGGCTTCAGATCGTCAGAAGGCGAGTCGGTAGGCCAAGGTATCCATCTTGCCGTGCTCATGCTGGGCGACGTACTGGTCCAGGCCCAACGACAGGCTGGCGCGCCGCGAAATACTCCAGGCCAGATCCAGGCCGGCATCACCACCATAGCGGGACAGCCCGATACCTCCCACCGGTGCCCACTGATTGAGCACCGCGAAGCTGGCGTCGAGTACATCGCCACGCATGCTGAAAGCACGTTGCCACAACAGGTGCGCCTGGAGGCTCAAACGGCTTCCACCAGACATCGTCCAATCACTGCCTGCACGGAGGCCGGCTCCAGCTTGCCAGCGTTCGATAGTCTGGGCCGCGGCTTTCAGCCCAAAGCCATCGCCGCCCAGCTCATCAAACCCATCGGTGCGGATGTTGGCGTACTGCAGGTTCATGTACGGGGTGATGTTTACCCCACCCCACTGCATGCGGTAACCGCTTTCACCGTAGGCAATGTCGTAGGTTCCATTGGTGTCGCTGGCGACGCTCTCGACATCGCTGCCCAGTTCGAGATGGCGGCGCATGTCTTCGCGATACGTGCCCATACCCAGACGACCCATCGCATACCACTGGTTCTGCACGATGCCGCCATAAAGCATGCCCTCCACAGCGCGGCTGCGCCCTTGGTCGGCGAATTCGTCGAGTCGCCCAAGATCCTCACTTTGGCTCACCGCAAAACCCAACACGCCGTTGCTACCAAGACGGTGATCCTGGCCCACCATCCAGCCGCTCAGGTCGTAGCCCACATTGTTGTAGCCGCTGTGGTCCATGCTGCCGTAGCTGCCCAGGTTCTGGGTCCAACCGCCTGCGGTGTACACATCACCCAGTTGATCGAAGCGTTGGGACAAGGCGCGCGTGCCTGCATCCATCGCGTCGAAGGTCATCGCCGCACTCGCTGCGTGCAACTGGCCCGACAGTGAGTTCAACGATTGCTGCAAGGCGCTGGCTGTAGCCGTCTGCTGAAGACTCGCCGCACCGCTGATGAAGGAGCTCGACAATGGATTACCCGTCACCATCGTGCCCGATCCAAGCTGTGTGTTGATCTGGCTGAAAGCAGCATCCACGCGCTGTGCGGCACCGAACGATGCCGGCGTGTAGGTCACACCGGTGACCGCAGACGCCTGCACCTGGCTCACGTTCAACCACGCATCCGTCGCGTTGTAGTTGAGCTGCGCATTGAGCAGGACGCCGGTGGCGACATTCAACGCGGAGAACGTACCAGTGATACCTCCCTTGGCAGTCAGGACGTCCGTATGCGTGTTGGCCTGATACCCCTGGTTGATGCCGGTGACGTACAAGTCACCACCGGACAGCGTGGCGGTGCCGCTCACCCGCAACGCAGATCCCAGTGATACCGCAAGGCGACCAGCGCCCTGTTGCACGTAATTGCCACCCACGGTGGTATCCGTGCCCGCCATCGCAAGTACACCCGCGTTGGTCACCGAGCCACCCATAGTCGGCGTTGCACTCAGCACGCCTTGTGCCCCAATACTGACGCTTGAGGCCAGCGACGCGGCCACCAGCATGCCGCCCTGCACCTGCGTCAATCCGGTGTAGCTGGACGGTTGCGTGAGCGTAAGCGTGCCGGTGCCCTGCTTGATCAAACCGCCTGCGCCGGAAATTGGATTATTCCAACTGGAGCTACCGCTGAAACTCACCGTGACATCGCCCCAGTTGAATTGCTCGGGGCCGTTCACTGCCTTGCCGACGTCGAGCTCGCCGTAGCCGAAGGTCGCGTTGGGTTGCGAGCCGCCGAGCGGATCCGCCGTGCCCAGCAAGGTCTGTCGTACCAGATCATTGGTGAAGTACGGATACGCCTGCCACACCAACGCCGCCGCGCCCGACACCTGTGGCGCTGCGAGCGACGTACCTTCGACGATCCAGTAGGTTTCGTTGCTGGTACTGGTGTCGCTTTTGCCGCTCACGATCACATCGCCCGGCGCCCCCAGGCAGTAGTTCATCGCGATACCGCACTTGTTGGAATAGCTATCCAACTGCGTTGGGTTGTTGCTGTTGACCGCCACGACCACTAACCAGCCTTTCTGCAGGTCCGGCGCCAGACTCGGCAGTGACGCGATGGTGCTCGGGTTTGCCTGTGAGTCATTGCCGGCGGCGAACACCACCAGACCACCCCAGCTGTTGATGAAGGGGCTGTATGCGTTGTCGAAGGCCTGCGTGGTGGCCGTGTCGGTCGAACTCCAGCTGATGCCGCCCCAGGAGTTGTTCATCACCTTCACGCCGTTGGTGATCAGGTCCGCATTGACCTGCCCCAAGGGAATCGCATCGGAACCCGTCACCGGCGCCGCTGCGGTGGAGCCGTTATCGTCAGGTGCGTTGTCGTCGATGATGCGCGCCGACACGATGTCCGCACCAGTCGCGATGCCACCGGCGAATTGCCCAAACGGCTTGCCCGCCGCGATCTCCGCTACGTACGTGCCATGGCCATTGACGTCGTCGATGCTGAGGTTGTTGGTGCTCGGGTCGACATAGGTCAGTTCTTTGACCACGCGCCCCGCCAATGCGGGATGTGTGGCCATCACACCGGTGTCCACGATGCCGATGGTGACGCCCGCGCCGGTGTAGCCCGCACTGTGCGCGGCGTAGGTGTTGGTCAGACCCAACTGCGCATCGATGGGCGGCTGCGCCACGCTGGACGATGAAGGCGGCGTTGACGGTGGCGTCGAGGGTGGTGTCGACGGCGGTGTCGCCGGCTGGCTGGGCCGCGTGTTGCCCCCACTGCCACCACCACCGCAAGCGCTCAGGCCAAGCGCCAGCCATACCAGCACCGCCCCGCGGCGGTAGCGCAACCCATGCATCACCGTATTCATAAAGGCCCCCGCCCCATGGAAATCTGTCGAAACTGGTTCGTCAGAGTAAGGGCGCGGCTCCCCTTCAAACTGCCGCGCCTGTCCCCATATTTACACAACGAAATCGCAACTAAACACCGTCAGAATCGCGCTGTGATCGCAAATATGGCCGGTTTGCCCCGGTCGTTGGCGGGCTGCGATAATCGATGGACTCAACCGGGGCATGCCCCCTTCAAGTATTTGCGGAGATCTCCATGTCGGACGTCAGCGTTGTCATCGCCGGTGCCAAGCGCACTGCCATTGGCTCCTTCCTCGGCCAGTTCACCGGCGTACCCACCCCCACGCTGGGTGCCACCGCCATTCGTGCCGCCCTGGAGCAGTCCGGCGTAGCCCCTGCCGATGTCACTGAAGTCATCATGGGCTGCGTGCTGCCGGCCAACCTCGGCCAGGCCCCCGCCCGCCAGGCGTCCCTGGGTGCCGGCCTGCCCCCCGCCGCCGGTTGCACCACCATCAATAAGGTGTGCGGTTCGGGCATGAAGGCCATCATGCTGGGCCACGACCTGATCAAGGCCGGCTCGGCCGCGATCGTCGTTGCAGGCGGCATGGAATCGATGACCAACGCGCCGCACATGGTCAACGCGCGCACCGGCATCCGCTACGGTGACGGCACGCTGGTCGACCACATGGCATGGGACGGCCTGACCAACCCGTACGACGGCAAGGCCATGGGCGTGTTCGGCGAACAGTGCGCCGACAAGTATCACTTCACCCGCGAAGAGCAGGACGCGTTCTCGACGGAATCCGTCGAACGCGCCAAGGCCGCGCAGGCCTCTGGCGCCTTTGCTGACGAAATCGTCCCGGTGACGGTGGCGAGCCGCAAGGGCGAGGTCAAGGTCGATACCGACGAGCAGCCGGGCCGCTCCGATGTCAGCAAGATCCCGTCGCTGAAGCCGGCATTCCGCAAGGAGAACGGCACCATCACCGCCGCCAGCTCCTCCAGCATCTCCGATGGCGCTGCCGCACTGGTGCTGCTGTCGGCGGATGATGCGAAGGCCCGTGGCCTGAAGCCCCTCGCCCGCATTGTCGCCCATGCCACCCATTCCCAGGAGCCGGAGTGGTTCACCACCGCCCCCGTTGGCGCCTTGCACAAGGTGCTGGAGAAGGCCGGCTGGAAGGCCAGCGACGTCGACCTGTTCGAGGTCAACGAAGCTTTCGCCGTGGTCGCCATGGCAGCCATGCGCGAGCTCGAGATCCCGCGCGACAAGATCAACGTCAACGGCGGCGCCTGTGCCCTGGGTCACCCCATCGGCGCCAGCGGTGCCCGCTTGGTAGTGACGTTGCTCAACGCGCTGAAAACCCGCGGCCTCAAGCGCGGAGTGGCGTCGCTGTGCATCGGTGGTGGTGAAGCCACTGCCGTCGCAGTGGAACTGCTGTAAGGTGGTGAAAGCGGTGGCCGGGCCTCTGGCCGCCGATGAAAGCGGGGTTAACCCGTTTTCGCCGCTTTACATAAATAGGTGGCGCAATTTCCGCGAAAGCGCTATTAATACGCCCGCCAAACGGCATTCCACGGCAAAGGAGATTCAACATGAAGTTCACGCGTACCCTTCTCGCCTCTGCGCTCGTCGCGCTGCTGGCGGCTTGCAGCAACGGCGCGCAGGATTCCGCGCAGGACGCTCAGAAGTCGGCTGACCAGGCTCAGCAGGCTGCTGACCAGGCTCAGAAGGCTGCTGCTGCTCCGGCAGAGCAGGCTCCGGCCGCTGCTTCGACCGCCGCTGCTGCTGCTCCGGCCGAACAGCCGGCGCCGACCCCGGCTTCGACCGCTGCTGCTCCGGCTGCTGCGTCGACCGCTGGTCACTAAGTACACTCGTGTACTTCTGAAACCGGCCGCACTTGGCTGTCTCTTATACACATCTAAAAGGGGGGGGGGGGGGGGGGGGGGGGGGGGGGGGGGGGGGGGGGGGGGGGGGGG
>NZ_JAELTQ010000484.1 GCF_016428905.1 Dyella sp. ASV24
CCCCCCCCCCCCCCCCCCCCCCCCCCCCCCCCCCCCCCCCCCCCCCCCCCCCCCCCCCCCCCCCCCCCCCCCCCCCCCCCCCCCCCCCCCCCCCCCCCCCCCACCCCCCCCCCCCCCCCCCCCCACCACCACCATTCCAGCTTCGTCGGCAGCGTCAGATGTGTATAAGAGACAGGTACCTGACCACGCCGGACCTGCGGCACAAGTATTCGGTGGATTTGCTTCGCCAGCTGCTGCTGGCCGCTCTGCTCATCTCCGGTGGCATGTCACTGGCAAACATCATTCTTGGCCGTGCGCGACAA
>NZ_JAELTQ010000485.1 GCF_016428905.1 Dyella sp. ASV24
CCCCCCCCCCCCCCCCCCCCCCCCCCCCCCCCCCCCCCCCCCCCCCCCCCCCCCCCCCCCCCCCCCCCCCCCCCCCCCCCCCCCCCCCCCCCCCCCCCCCCCTTTTTCAAGCCGAAGACGGCATACGCGATGGCCTGTCCTGTCTCGTGGGCTCGGAGATGTGTATAAGAGACAGGTACTGCACAGCGTTGAACAGCTTGCCGGAGACGTTGACCTTCGCGCCGTGCGTGAGGTGGCCGCCATGGGCCAGGCTCATGCCGAGGATGGTGTCACCCGGGTTCAGCAGCGCCAGGTACACCGCC
>NZ_JAELTQ010000486.1 GCF_016428905.1 Dyella sp. ASV24
CCCCCCCCCCCCCCCCCCCCCCCCCCCCCCCCCCCCCCCCCCCCCCCCCCCCCCCCCCCCCCCCCCCCCCCCCCCCCCCCCCCCCCCCCCCCCCCCCCCCCACACCCCCCCCCCCCCCCCCCACACCCCCACCATTCCAGCTTCGTCGGCAGCGTCAGATGTGTATAAGAGACAGGCCGATTGATCCGGTGTTGCTGGAAATCCTGCGCAGTGAAGTGGCGCAGTATCTGGCCACGATCCGTACCGCGGTCAACCGTGTTGATGGCGAGCTGCGCGTCGAAGACAGCCTGCTGCGCGCCGTG
>NZ_JAELTQ010000487.1 GCF_016428905.1 Dyella sp. ASV24
CCCCCCCCCCCCCCCCCCCCCCCCCCCCCCCCCCCCCCCCCCCCCCCCCCCCCCCCCCCCCCCCCCCCCCCCCCCCCCCCCCCCCCCCCCCCCCCCCCCCCCAGTTTCAAGCAGAAGACGGCATACGCGATGGCCTGTCCTGTCTCGTGGGCTCGGAGATGTGTATAAGAGACAGGTTTTCGCCGATGTAGCCGTGGCCGCCATACACCTGCAGTGCTTCCTTGGTGCACTCCTGCGCGAGCTCCGTCACCACACCCTTGGCGATGGGGATCAGGAACGCGACCAGGTCGCTGGCCTGCTTG
>NZ_JAELTQ010000488.1 GCF_016428905.1 Dyella sp. ASV24
CCCCCCCCCCCCCCCCCCCCCCCCCCCCCCCCCCCCCCCCCCCCCCCCCCCCCCCCCCCCCCCCCCCCCCCCCCCCCCCCCCCCCCCCCCCCCCCCCCCCCCTATTTCAAGCAGAAGACGGCATACGCGATGGCCTGTCCTGTCTCGTGGGCTCGGAGATGTGTATAAGAGACAGGTCGTAGCTATGCAACGCATCGAGCTTCCGCACTGTTTCCTCATGGAACGCTTCCGCGGAGGGTGCCTTATGGAAGTACAGATAGCCCCCGAAGATCTCATCCGACCCTTCACCCGAAAGCACCATC
>NZ_JAELTQ010000489.1 GCF_016428905.1 Dyella sp. ASV24
TCCAGCCCGGATGGCAGCACCACGGCCGCCGCGTTGCAGGTGGCATGGCCGATCTCGGCGGCGCAGTGGCAGATCACGCCAGCCGTGGGCGCGCTGTACCAGCACCAGAGCCTGGATGGTTTCAACGCTGTCTCTTATACACATCTGACGCTGCCGACGAAGCTGGAATGGTGGTGGGGGCGGGGGGGGGGGGGGGGGGGGGGGGGGGGGGGGGGGGGGGGGGGGGGGGGGGGGGGGGGGGGGGGGGGGGGGGGGGGGGGGGGGGGGGGGGGGGGGGGGGGGGGGGGGGGGGGGGGGGGGGG
>NZ_JAELTQ010000490.1 GCF_016428905.1 Dyella sp. ASV24
GTTTGATGCGTACGTTGGCTATGCCGACCTGGCCGAAGCGCAGGTCACAGGCGTCTTGTGTATCCATTCTTGCATTCATGGGCGCCGCTCTCCCGCGAGGCGGCGCTGGGGGCTATCGGGGTGGACGCTGTCTCTTATACACATCTGACGCTGCCGACGAAGCTGGAATGGTGGTGGTGGCGGGGGGGGGGGGGGGGGGGGGGGGGGGGGGGGGGGGGGGGGGGGGGGGGGGGGGGGGGGGGGGGGGGGGGGGGGGGGGGGGGGGGGGGGGGGGGGGGGGGGGGGGGGGGGGGGGGGGGGGG
>NZ_JAELTQ010000491.1 GCF_016428905.1 Dyella sp. ASV24
GGCTGCCGCCAGCGCCAGCCGCTTGATCTCCTTTTCAAAGATCGCGCGACCCGCGGCCACGTTGGCGTCGTGCGCAATGCGGCGGAACCAAGTGCGCACCTTTTCTTTCGCGCGCGAGGTATGCAGGCTGTCTCTTATACACATCTGACGCTGCCGACGAAGCTGGAATGGTGGTGGTGTGGGGGGGGGGGGGGGGGGTGTGGGGGGGGGGGGGGGGGGGGGGGGGGGGGGGGGGGGGGGGGGGGGGGGGGGGGGGGGGGGGGGGGGGGGGGGGGGGGGGGGGGGGGGGGGGGGGGGGGGGG
>NZ_JAELTQ010000492.1 GCF_016428905.1 Dyella sp. ASV24
CCGTCGTCGGCGCTCTCTATGCGCCGACGTGAAGTGCTTCCTCTCAACAACGAAGCACCGCCCAAGAAGTCGTCATCCGCAAGCGATGATTTGACCGGTCGTCGATGATGCATCGCCACAACGAATGCTGTCTCTTATACACATCTGACGCTGCCGACGAAGCTGGAATGGTGGAGGGGGGGGGGGGGGGGGGGGGGGTGGGGGGGGGGGGGGGGGGGGGGGGGGGGGGGGGGGGGGGGGGGGGGGGGGGGGGGGGGGGGGGGGGGGGGGGGGGGGGGGGGGGGGGGGGGGGGGGGGGGGGG
>NZ_JAELTQ010000493.1 GCF_016428905.1 Dyella sp. ASV24
GCGAGCGGAGTGCCAGCGACAACAACGCCAGCCCCAAACATCAGGCTCAGGGCCAGGCTACGGATCATGGGAATGCGATTCATGGTCTGGCTCCTCAACGACGATGGAATCCGCCACCGGCCCGGCTCTGTCTCTTATACACATCTCCGAGCCCACGAGACAGGACAGGCCATCGCGTATGCCGTCTTCTGCTGGAAAAGAGGGGGGGGGGGGGGGGGGGGGGGGGGGGGGGGGGGGGGGGGGGGGGGGGGGGGGGGGGGGGGGGGGGGGGGGGGGGGGGGGGGGGGGGGGGGGGGGGGGGG
>NZ_JAELTQ010000061.1 GCF_016428905.1 Dyella sp. ASV24
CCCCCCCCCCCCCCCCCCCCCCCCCCCCCCCCCCCCCCCCCCCCCCCCCCCCTTTTTAGATGTGTATAAGAGACAGGTCAGGCACTGCGCCTCAGGCCATTCGCAGGGCGCTATCGGTGGCCAACGCTGACTACGTGCAGACATTGATCAGGCTCTTGGGGGACAGACAGGGAAAGACAGCAAACCCGGCAATTTTAGCATGTGGCGGCGCGTCATCCGCCCATCGCGCATTATCGGATGGTCGAATCCCTCCCCCAGGAGGTGCGCTGACATGTGGGTAAGCGCATCATGGGCTCGCCAGACCGCCCTGCCCGGATGGGGCCGGATGGATGGCAGGGGCCCGCCGGATGCAGGCCAGCCGTTCTGAACAGGAGACCTTTCCAACGCTCACCAAGGACATACGCGTATGCATTGGTTATGGGTAATCATTGTCGGTCTGGTCGTAGGCATCATCGCCAAGGCGGTAACCCCGGGCAAAGAGGCCATGGGGTGGATCATCACCGCCATCCTCGGCATTGCCGGTTCGTTCATTTCCACCTATGTCGGCGAAAAGCTGGGGTGGTGGCCGGAAGCCGGTTTCATGCACTTCATCGGATCGATCATCGGCGCGGTCGTGCTGCTGGTGATCTATCACGCACTGTTCCGTCGCGGCGCCACTTCGTAACGCCCGCGTTCCGGCGGCGCCTTGCGCGCCGCCGGAACGTCCTGCAGGTTCTCAGGCCGCGTTGCCGCCGCCAAACAGCTTGCCCGCCAGCGAGGCGAGCGAACCCAGATCGAAACCACCCTGCCCCTGTGTCGGCACCTGGCCGTCAGGCGTCAGGTGATCAACCGCATGCGGCAGCACTTGCGAGAGCTGGCCGAGCAGTTGCCCCTGGTCCACGCCCATCTTGCTGGCCGCCTCCTGCAGCACCGAGCCCAGGCCGCCATTCTGCAGCGCCAGCCCCAACTGCTCGCTGGACACCTGCTGATTGGTACCGGAGCCCACCCACGACTGCACCGCATCGCCCAGGCCATGCTGCTGCAGCATGGACACAAGCCCTTGCACGCCGCCTGCCTTGTCGATGAGCTGACCGGCAATGGCTACCAGATTAGAACCGCCAGCCTGATTGCCCTGCGCGGCACCGAGTAGATCGTTGAGGAAAGACATGGCCGTACCTCCATGGAAAGGGAAAAGACGCGCATCACGCGATGCACATCACGCGCCGTGTGGAGCCGCTCGATTCTAGGCCTCGAAAAGTCACTTAGCCATGACAGAGACGGCTGAAAAAAAGCCGCCGTCATTACTGACGGCGGCTTCTTCACGCAATCAACACGAATGGAATCAGCCGCGCTCGTCGAGCACCGCGTTCCATTCCTTCACACGGTCGGCCTGGGCGGCCAGCAGCGCGTCCACGTCGCCTTCCACGGTGACCTTCTCGATCACGTCGCCCTGCTGGATCGCGTCGACCACGGCCTGGTCTTCCGCGCCCAGCACTTCGCCGAACACGCTGTGCTTGCCGTCGAGCCACGGCGTAGCGCCATGGGTGATGAAGAACTGGCTGCCGTTGGTGCGCGGGCCGGCATTGGCCATGGAGAGCACGCCCGGCTTGTCATGGCGCAGCGAGGGGTTGAACTCGTCTTCGAAGCGGTAGCCCGGACCACCGCGACCGCTGCCCTCGGGGCAACCGCCCTGGACCATGAAGTCGGCAATGACTCGGTGAAACGACAGACCGTCGTAATAGCCGCGGCGGGCCAGATTGACGAAGCTGGCCACGGTCACCGGGGTCTTGTCGTCGTGCAGGCGCAGGTGAATGGGACCGCGGTTGGTGGTGAAGGTGACGTTGATGGTCATCGGTATTCCTTGATTCTCGAAAGCGGCACGCAACCACGCGCGCCCTGCGGGCCGGCAAGGATACCCCACCCAGCGTGACAGTCCGATCCCCCGGGCCCCGAATGGCTCAGCCCGGGCCCGGTGTCCAGGCGGCCGGCAGACCCAGGGCCTCCTTCGACAGGGCACCGGTACCTCGCGGCGTCGAAGCCGGCGTCGGCACCAAGGCCGGCCAGGGTGCGCCCTCATATAGATGCGCCCACAAGCGATCCAGCGCCGCATAACCGTACGGCAAGAGCGGCACATGCTGGGCGCCAAAGCCCGGAATGGGGAGGAACGCATCGAAATGCTGCGCATGCGGGACTTTCCAGTACAGCGGATGCGCGCCCCCGGCCCGGAGCCACGCCACGTACGGTTCCGAGGTGAAAGTGGTAGGCAGCAATCCATCGGAAGCGCCATGCACCACCCATAGGGGCAGACTGGCGCGTGGCATTTTCACCGTCGTTGCTGCCACACCATCGCGCAGCGGCTGGGTGCTGGCGTCTGTGTCCTCCCACAGCGAGCGCAAGCAAAGCGCGCCCGGCAAGGTGGGGTCGACCGAGTGATCGGTGCCACCGAACAGGCCTACGCCATTGCCTGGCGGAATGCCCGAAGCATCCGCCCACCAGCTCGCCTTGGCCGCAGCGTCGACTGGCCCGGGCGCGCCGTGCGCTCCCAGCCCGGCGTAATGGAAACCGCATGGCATGTCGTCCGGGCCACGACGCATGTATGCCGAGGCGTAACCCGCTGTGATCGCGCGCCACAGATCCAGCGCTGTGGTGGAAGCCGCAGTGATCATGGCGTCATCCGTCCAGCCACCAGCACGCAAGTGTTCATAGGCTTGTGCCGCCTGCTGGGCAACGCGCGTGCCCGTGACCAACCCGTGCTCATGCAACTGATGACAACGCTGCGCCCACGCGGGTGGCACATCACTCTGCGGCGTACGCGCCATCGGTGCGCTGTCAAAACGCGCATCGGCCAACGCACAGGGAAGCCAGATCGATGCGTCGGTGGCGTAGTCGAACAACGCGCGCCCCTGCGCCGGCACGCGCACGTTGGGTTCCAGCGCCACCACGCCAGCAAGCATATGCGCGTCATCCAGCCCCGCGGCCTGCAACACGGCGCCGCCGCCATTGGATAGACCCGTCGCGATAATGCGTGTGTTCTGCGCCGTGAATGGCGCCTGTTCGGGAAACGCGCGATCGAGCATAGCCAGCCCGAACTGCGCAGCCTGCAAGACATGCCTGCCCCAATCGGCCTCAGGGTTGTCGCCCGAATGCAGGTGCTTGATGGCGATGCCGCCGTGCGGTGTCTCCTGCGCCGGCTCGAACTCCAGCGTCGTGCTGCCACGTTTCGCGCGCGTGCCGTCGAGCGCCACACCGGTGTTGTCGCTGGGATCGACATAGCCGCCGCCGGTTCCCTTGTCCGTATAGGCCACCGCGCAGCCGCGCGGCAGCCCCCATGCACCCGCAAGCGCGATAGCGCCATAGATGCCGCGCGAACCCGAGGATGCCGTTACCACCAGGCAGCGATGTGAACGGTCGAAGTTGTCCGGCGCCTGCAGCAGGACACGATGCGGCGAATGCGCGCCCGGAATCCACGCGAAGGCCTGGTATTCACGGCCCGGCACGCTGGGTACACCGCCGTAGACCTGCCCATACCCACCGAGCGGCCCCAGGTCTGCAATGCCCTTCCAACTGGTCTGGATCGCGCGGCGCCGGAGTTCAGACGGCGTCGGTTGCAACGGATGCGCGATGGATGACGGCGCACCAGCCAACCCTTCCAACCCCAGACCTGCACTGAGCAGGTCATCACCCTGGCGGTGCTCGGTCACGCGTACCTCGCCGCGCACGAAATCAGGGGCCTGCATGCGGGACTCCTTGGTGACGCTCGGCGCCGCGCACGAGGCGAGCAGCGGAACGAGCAGCAACGTCCATCGGGAAAGGGGGTTAGTCATAATCATCACCATAACAAGCAGGTGCGCGTGCGCCATCGTACGAAAGTCCAGCATGTCACCGATCAGCCCGACGTGATGGGGTGACTTTCTGACCTCGACGCAGGCCTTCGCCTTGGCTAACGTCAGCGTTATGACACGCCTGCTGATCGCCGACGACCATCCGCTATTTCGCGCTGCACTGCGACAAGCCGCCAACGACAGCGTGGACGGCTGCGACGTGGTAGAGGCCGCCGACCTGCACGGCGTACTCGAAATCCTCGCTGGCGATCCCGACATCGACCTGGTGCTGCTGGACCTGCACATGCCCGGTAGCCAGGGTTTGTCGGGACTGGCGACACTGCGCGGCCAATTTCCCGGCGTGGCCGTGCTGGTGGTGTCGGCGCATGACGAGGCACGGACTGTGCGCCGCGCACTGGACCATGGCGCGGCCGGCTTTATCCCCAAGAGCGCCAACCCAGCCGAGATCGCCCAGGCCATCCGCAGCGTGCTCGACTGCGGTCGCTGGCTGCCGTCGACCTTGGCGCAGGCCGTGGCCGCATTGCCCGCTGATCCAGCCGATGTGGATCTCGCCTCCCGTCTCGCGCGGCTGACCGAGCAGCAATACCGCGTGCTGTCCTTGCTAGGCGAAGGTCTGCTCAACAAGCAGATCGCCGATCGCCTGACGATCCAGGAACGCACGGTAAAGGCGCACGTGACCGCCATCTTCGAAAAACTCGGCGTTCGCAATCGCACGCAGGCGGGCGTATTGCTGCGTTCGCTGGATCTGGGGGAATCGGCGCGGATCTGATTGCACGCGCGCCATAAAGAGAACTCGGCGCGACGCGTTATGTCCGTGCCACCGTTACCCGCTGTAACACCTGCCGCAACGCCAACGGCTTGAGCGGTTTGTACAGCACACCGATACCGCGATCGAGCAGGCGCTGGCGCAAATCGCCATCGCGGTCAGCCGTGAGGATGACCGTGGGCACCTGGCTCCCGTCGTCGCTCAACTCGCGCAGCACATCCAGCCCCGTGCAGCCACCGTCGAGGTGGTAGTCGAAGATGTGCAGATCAGGCACCCAAGGCGCTTCGCGCGCCTGCTCCAGCGTCCGCGCCGCATGTACCTGCCAACCCCAGCCATCCAGCAACACGCAGAGTGCCGACAAGGCTGCCGGCTCGTTGTCGAGCACCAACGCTCGCCCCGTCGGTAATGGCTGCGGCTCGAAGGCGGACGGCAACGGCTGCGGCGCTGCCAGCGCCAGCGGTACCGACAAAGCGAACACGCTGCCACAGCCAGGCCACGACTGCAGACTGATAGGGTGATCGAGCAACGCGGCCATACGCTGCGCGATCGACAGACCCAGGCCAAGGCCCTGCCCGCCTACCGCGCTGCCACGACGAAACTCATCGAAGATCCATTGTTGCTCGCTTGCCTCGATGCCGGGCCCGCTATCCCATACCTGCAACAGCAAGCGCTTGCCGCGACGGCGCACGCCGAGCACCACCCGCCCACGCTCGGCATAGCGCAGTGCGTTGGAAAGGAAGTTTTGCAGCACGCGGCGCAACAGCTGCGGGTCGGAATACACCCAGTGGCGCGTGCCGACGACATCGAAGCGAACACCTTTGTCGCTGGCCATGGCGCGAAATTCCGCGGCCAACGGATCGAACACGTCCGCCAGCGCAAAGCCACGCATCTGCGGCTGCAGCCGGCCGGCCTCGAGCCGGGCCATATCGAGTAAGCCGGCGAGCAAACCTTCGGTAGACGACAACGCGCCATGCAAGTGACGCACGGTGGAAGTATCCGTGCCGCGTTCGGCCAAAGCGTGCGCAAACAACTGTGCGGCATGCAGCGGCTGCATCAAGTCATGACTGACGGCCGCCAGGAAACGACTCTTGGCCTGGTTGGCGCGCTGCGCCTCGGCAGTCGCCTCGACCAGGGCGCGCGTGCGCTCATCCACGCGCTGCTCCAGCGTTTCGTTCGACGACTTGAGTGCGTCCTCTGCCTGGCGAAAAGCCGTCACGTCGGTAAACGTCGCCACGAAGCCACCACCGGGCATCGGGTTACCGCGGATCTCCACCATGGTCCCGTCAGGGAAACGGCGCTCGGAAAGATGACGCGTGCCCGCGCGCATATGAGTCAGGCGTCGCTGCACGCCTTCATCCGTGGCGACGGCGCCGATCATGCCCCGCTCGATGTTGTAACGCGTCAGGTCCGCCACTGGACGCCCCACCTGCAACAGCTCGGGTGGATAGCCGAACAGGCTCACGTAGCGACGGTTCCATGCCATCAGGCGAAGCTCTGCATCCACCACACAGATGCCCTGGCTCATGTTCTCCAGCGCCGCTTCGAGCACGCGCTGATTGAAACGAAGATCCTGGGCCGCCTCGCCAACAATGGCGGCCACCGTATCCAGCTCTTCGCGACGTTGCTGCCGCACAACCTCCAACAGGAGACGCGAAGATGCCGCGCCGATCACCGCGGCCAACTCATGCTCTACCGCGGCGACGCGCGCGTTACCGGCTACGCCTTGCTTCGGAGCATCCTGGAACAAATGCGCCACGCGCTCAGCAGGAAGAAACCGAGAGGCAAGCGCATGCAACTCCGCCAGGCCGATATCACCCACATTGATCGCCCGTGGCGCATGGCCGAAGCGCGAACCGGCCACGGCCATCATCACAGCCACATTGGCGATCAGGCTCACCACGACGGCCCGCGCAAGCCGACTCCAGTCGTTGAGGCCAAGCAGACCATCCGGCGCGAGCCACGCGATACCCAATGGGCCACTCTGCCACCACGCCGGTCCATGCGGCTCCATCGTCGGCAGCAAGGCGTACAGCCAGACCAACGTCCCTACTGCAAGGCCGGCCGTCACCGCGCGCGGCCCCAGCTGCGGCCGGTACACCGCCGCCAACAAGGCGGGAGCGAGCCCGGCCAGCGCGGAGAAGGAAATGGCGCCGATATCCGCCAGCGCGTCGTTGCGGGCCAGCACGCGGCTATAGCCCCAGGCCAACAGGATTACCGCGAGGATGGCGACGCGCCGCTGGTTGATCACCTCACCACGCAAGTCACCACTTTCGTCGCGCCCCCAACCGGCGCGCACGCGCAACGGCGCAATGAAGTGATTCACGATCATCAGGCTCAGCGCGAGCGTCGCCACCACCACCATGCTGGTCGCCGCACTGAGGCCGCCAAGGAACGCCAACAAGGCCAACCCGTGCTGACCGCGCGCGAGTGGAAGCGCCAGCACGTACAGATCCGACGGTACGCCGCCAGGCCCTAGCCAGGCGTCACCCAACCTCGCCAACGGCAACAGCGGTAACGAGATCAGCAACATGTATAACGGGAAGAGCCAGCGCGCCGTGCGCAGATGCGAGGTATCACGGCATTCCACGACCCCTGCGTGGAACTGGTGTGGCAACGTAAACATCGCCAACGCGCCCAGCAGGATCAGCGCGGGAAAGCCGGTGCTGTCGTGCTGCGTGGTGGCACTCGCCACCAGCTCACGGCTTTGGGGCGACAACAGCAACGTGCCCAGCGCCAGCATGGCTCCCAGCTTGAACAGCGATTCGAACGCCATCGCCAACACAAGCCCGCGGTTATGCGCCATCGCCGAGGCGCGCCGCGTACCAAACAGCATGGCGAACAAGGCCATCAGCAAGGCGACGTAAAGCGCGCTGTCCTGCCAGGGATTCGCCTCGTTCAGCTGCCCTCGACTCAACATGCCGTAGCTCATCGCCACCGCCTTCAATTGCAGGGCGATATAAGGAACGATGCCGATCAGCACCACCACGGTTACCAGCGCGGCCAAGCCGGTATGCCGCCCAAGGCGCACGGCGATCAGGTCGGCCAGCGAACCTGCGTTGTAGTCGCGCGCCAACTGCACCAATCGCCGCAACACGGCAATGGCGAACACATACATAAGGATGGCGCCCACGAACGTCGGCGGCAGCCACCAACCGGAACGGCTGGCCTGCGTGACCGTGCCGTAGAACGTCCATGATGTGCAGTGGATGGCAAGCGACAGCGCATAAACGATGGACCAGCGCCGTTCGAACAATGCAGGCCGGCGCTCGCCGATGAGGGCCACACCGAACAGCAGGCCGAGCCAGACGAGTGCTGCGGTGGTGATGGTGCCGGCGGTCAGCATGAGAAGGCGTGCTTTGCCAAAGATGACGCAAAACTCAAGCTCATGCGTCCCCACCCACCATCGTCCCGGCGCAAGCCGGGATGACGGTCAAAAATACGTAACGCCATGGCGAGCACCCGTCCTTTGTCCCCTTTTCGGGACTCACCCCAACCCTCTCCCCGGACGGGAGAGGGAGTAGTGATCACGGCAAGCCCATCGCCCGCACAGCATCCACCACCCAGCGCGCCTGCACGCCCTGACGGCTGTCGTAGTTGTCTCCCGAATATCCCCACCAGTCCCAGCATGCCTGCGGATTCATGGGCGCGGTATTCGCGCGGGTTTGAGGATACAGGACCACCACGTCGTACTCGTCCGCCCAGCGATTGAATCCGGCATCGCTCACGAATGCCTCGCCCACCGCGTCGGCGTTCTGCTTGCAGCCATGAAACGCCACCATCAGGCCGCAGCGCTTGCCGGCAGCGCAGTCGGGCGGCAGATAGACGTAGCCGGTGGGCGCAAGGAAGGCGTCCGCACCACCGGGGCGATAAGCGTCCTGATTGAAGCGGCGCAGTTCGCCCTTGGGTGTGGAAGCGTCACGGGCTGGCTTGCCGAACATCTGGCGGAAGATCTCGCCGGCTGCATCAAACCCGCAGTGACCGAGATATGGCGAGATGGACTTATCGCAATCATCGCCGGTTGCCGCAATGGGCAGGTTGTGTGCAAAGACACGCCCACCATCGTCCGTAACCTTCAACGACTTGAGTGCAGGCTCCGTGTCACGCAATTGCTCGTAGAACCGGGCGGCGGACTCGGCCACCGCCGGCGCGACTACGGCATCGTCCTTGCCGTGCAGAAGATAGACCTGACCGTGTGCGAGGTCTTTCAATGCGCCGATCTCCCCAGAAGCAGCACGCTGCTTTGCCTTCGCCGCCAGCGCCGCCGCATCCGGCGCTGGCACACCCTTCATGCATGTGCTGAGCGCCTGGTCCAGCCGCCCTGCCGCACACCCGAATGGACCGCCCGCCACCAATGCAGCCGAAGGGAACAGTTCGGGGTACGCCAACTGCATCTGCGTCGCCATGTACGCGCCGGACGAGAGACCCACGACCGCCACTTTCGTCGAATCAAGCTTCAGCTTCGGTAGCGACGGCGCCTCGTCCGCACAGGCGACACCGGACAGCAGGAACACTCCACACAGCAAACCGGTCAGGCGTCGCATGCGCATCTCCTTGGCGAGGATCAGAACGTGTACTTGGCGGTGAGCGTCACCATGCGTGGCGCACCGTAGAAGCCGGTGACGATACCCAGCGCAGCGATGTTATAGCCCGTGGTGCGGTAGGACTTGTTGGCCAGGTTGGTGCCTTGCAGGCTGAGTGTCCATGGCTGATCGATGTGCCACACAACACCCGCATTCCACAATCCATACGACGGCTGCATGATCAGCGGCGACAGCGTCGTCTCTGGATACACACTGGTCTGGTAGGTGTAATTGATGCGACCGCTGACGCTGCCGCCGTTATCCAACGGAATCGTGTGCTCCAGATTCAAGCCACCCGACCACTTCGGCGCGTTGGTGAAACGCTGCGTGTCGGCAATATTGACCCCGGCACTCTCGAAGTCGGTGTACTTGGTGTGCAGGTAGGCCCAGTTGCCACTGAAGGTCCAGTTCTCCACCGGCGTCCACGCAAACTCCTCTTCCCAGCCGTCGATATGGCCCTTGCCGGCGTTGGTGAAATCACCGAAGAAGCCCTGCGCGCCATTCGGCAGCGTGTAGGAGCTGAACACGGAAAGCTGGATGTCGGAGTAGATGTTGTGGAACAACGCCGTGTTCAACATCAGCGAGTCATCAAAGAACGACATCTTGCTGCCGATCTCATACGACGACACCTTCTCGTCCGCGATCGGCCGGCACGATTGCGGAATCGCCGAGCAGTTCGCGCGAATGTTATAGCCGCCCGAGTGGAAGCCCTGGCTGTAACTGGCGTAGAGCTTCACCTGATCGGTGACCGCATAGTCCAGCGACACCTTGGGTGACACGTTGTGCGAGGTATGCGAGCCGCTGAAATCGGCCAGCGTGGCAACCGGCGTGGTAAAGGTCTCGTCCGAATAGCTGTAGTTCTGGATGACGGCCGACTTCTTCTCGCTGGTGTAGCGCAAGCCGAGATCCAAGCTCCACTGGGGGCTGATGTCCCAGGTGAAATCACCATAGCCTGCGTAACTCTTCGTGCCGATGTTGCCGCCCGTACTGCCGTACTGAGAGAACAACGGGTAGTACGGCGGCGATCCCAGGAAGATGTTGTGGATTTCGCCCTTGGCTGTGCCATCGAAGTAGAACAGCCCGAACACGCCGTGGATCGAACCACCGTCGTCGTAGTTGGCCTGCAGCTCCTGCGTGAACTGATGATCCTTGTAGACCGCGTTGACGTCGGCGATCTTCTCCGGAAGCGTGTCAAAGTCGATATTGGAATCCGTGGACGAACCGCGATAGGCGGTGATGGACTTCAACGTCCAGTCCTGGCTGACGATCCAGTTCAAGGTCAACGCCGTGCCCCACAGCGTGGTGTGATTGAGCTGATCCATGCCGCTGCGCGTGTCGTAATCGCTCGACAGGGGCTTGTAGGTCGGATCGAACGAATTGACCTGCAGCATTTTCGCGCCGCGCGGATTGGAGTTGTCGCGCAAGCCGTCCACTGACAGCTGGGCATTGAAATTGGACGTGGGGAAGAAGCCCAGCGAGGCGCGAGCCGCGTTGCTGTTCTTGTTGCCGTTGCGGCTGTCGGTGAGCAGGTCTTTGCCAAAGCCATCGTTGTGCTCGCTGGCATAGGCAATACGGCCACGCCACACACCATCGGAGGTGGCGCCGCCCAGGCTGCCCTTGATGTCCTTCTCGCCGTGCGTGCCTACGGTGCCCTCCACCGAGCCTTCCGTCTTGGTGGGCAATGGGTTGGACACGTACTTGATGGCGCCGCCGATGGTGTTCTTGCCGTACAGGCTGCCTTGCGGTCCGCGCAGCACTTCGATGCGATTGGTGTCGAACACATCAAGCACCGTGCCCTGGGGACGCGCCATATAGACGTCATCGAGGTAGATGCCCACGGCCGGATCGAAGCCCCAGGTGGGGTCAGCCTGGCCCACGCCGCGGATATACGCGGTCAGCGTGGTATTGGAGCCGCGCGCGGCGTAGATCTGCAGCGAGGGCACTTTGCCCTGCAGGTCGGCCAGGTTCTGCACGTTCTGGTTGAACAGCGATTGCGCGGTAAAGGCGCTGACGGCAATCGGCACGTCCTGCAGCGTTTCCTCGCGTTTGCGCGCCGTCACCTTGATGCCTTCCAATTGCTTCGCCTCGGACGGCTTGGCCGTGGTCGCCGGCGCGGTGCTGTTCTGCGGTGCGTCATCGGCGTGTGCTGTCACCAGGCAGGACACGCCCACCACCAGACCGATCGCCAGACTCAGATGCGTGCGTTTCATAGCTCCCCCGCTCCCCTCGCTTTGATGCATCCCATGGACACAGGACGCCGAATGCCACGGAGCTTAGGCAGCACGTTCGCGCACCACACTTGTACCTTCGTACAGTGCCGCCCACCGGCACGGCTCCGGATACTCGCCCCACGACGAAGCCCACCACGGGCATCCGGGGAATCGATGATGGCGTTTCTGATCGTGTTGGCCGCGCTGTGCTTTCTGATGTTCGCGGCTTATCGCGGCTACAGCGTGATCCTGTTCGCACCTTTGGCTGCGCTGGGCGCGGTGCTGTTGACGGACCCATCGCTGGTCGCACCGATGTTCACCGGCCTGTTCATGGACAAGATGGTCGGCTTTCTCAAGCTGTACTTTCCCGTGTTCATGCTCGGCGCGATCTTCGGCAAGGTCATCGAGCTGTCCGGCTTTTCCAAGTCCATCGTCGCAGCCACCATCGGGCTGCTGGGCCGCAGCCGCGCGATGTTATCCATCGTGATCGTGTGCGCCCTGCTCACCTATGGCGGCGTGTCGCTGTTCGTGGTGGTGTTCGCCGTGTATCCGTTCGCAGCGGAGCTGTTCCGGCAGTCCAACATTCCCAAACGCCTCATTCCCGGCACCATCGCGCTGGGTGCGTTTACCTTCACCATGGATTCGCTACCGGGCACGCCGCAAATTCAGAACATCATTCCCACGTCGTTCTTCGGCACCAATGCATGGGCTGCACCCTGGCTGGGTACGTTGGGCGCGGTGTTCATCCTGATCGTCGGCATGCTTTACCTCGAATCGCGTCGACGCAAAGCCATGGCAGCGGGCGAAGGTTATGGCACGGAGCTCGTCAACGAACCGGTCGCTTTCGAAGGCGGCAAGCTCACCCATCCGTTGGTGGCGTTGCTGCCGCTGGTGCTGGTCGGCGTATTGAACAAGCTGCTGGGCGACGCCCTTCCTCGTCTCTACGGCACCAGTTACTCGTTCATGCCAGCGGTGATCGGCGAAACCAAGCCCGTTGTGCAGGAGGTCGCCAAGATCGCCGCCATCTGGGCAGTCGAAGGCGCTCTGCTGGTTGGCATTCTCTGTGTGCTCGCATTCGCCTGGCGCCCCGTGACGCAGCGCTTCGCCGAAGGCAGCAAGGCAGCAGTGGGCGGTGCGTTGCTGGCCTCCATGAACACGGCATCCGAATATGGCTTTGGGGCGGTCATCGCCGCCCTGCCGGGGTTCCGGGTCATTGCCAATGCCCTGCACGCCATCCCACATCCGCTGGTGAACGAGGCTGTCACCGTTACCGCGCTGGCCGGCATCACCGGTTCGGCCTCCGGGGGCATGGGCATCGCCCTGGGCGCCATGGCCGATACCTTTATTCATAACGCTCAGGCTGCGGGCATCCCGATGGAGGTGCTTCATCGCGTCGCCGCCATGGCCTCCGGCGGCATGGACACCCTGCCCCACAACGGCGCGGTGATCACCCTGCTGGCTGTGACAGGGCTGACCCATCGCCAGTCCTACCGGGACATCTTCGCCATCACGATCATCAAGACCCTGGCCGTGTTCGTGGTGATCCTGGCTTACGGGCTCACCGGACTGGTCTAAGCCCTCCCCTTTGTTTCTCCCCTTCGGCCCGCCCGGCTTCACTTGGCGGGCCGCTTTCTATCCATGGGCCGCCCAAGCGCGCCGAGCCCCAGCCTCCACAGGGGCGGCGGCAAAAACACCCGCCTGAACGGATTTGTTAAGACCTTTCAAGCAAGCTGTCACATAACCCCGTATAATCCCGGAGTTATCCCTACTGAAACCTCACGCGACGGCCCCGCGCCGCCCCGAGCCGACCTCATGTCCATCGAAAATTTGCGCAATATCGCCATCGTCGCCCACGTCGATCATGGCAAGACCACGCTCGTCGACCAGCTGCTCAAGCAGTCCGGCACCCTCAACGAGCGCACCGTGCTCGCCGAGCGCGTGATGGACAGCAACGACCAGGAAAAGGAGCGTGGTATCACGATCCTGGCCAAGAACACGGCCATCACCTGGGAAAACAAGAAGACCGGCGCCAAGAACCGCATCAACATCGTCGACACCCCAGGCCATGCCGACTTCGGTGGCGAAGTGGAGCGCGTGCTGTCGATGGTGGACACGGTGCTCATTCTGGTCGACGCGATGGACGGCCCGATGCCGCAGACGCGCTTCGTGACCCAGAAGGCGTTCGCCATGGGCTTCAAGCCCATCGTCGTGGTCAACAAGGTCGACCGCCCGGGCGCCCGTCCGGAGTGGGTGGTCGAGCAGGTGTGGGATCTCTTCGAGAAGCTCGGCGCTACCGATGAGCAGATGGAATTCCCTATCGTTTACGCCTCGGCGCTGAACGGTTACGCCTCGCTGGACGAGAACGCCCGCGAAGGCGACATGACCCCGCTGTACGAAGCGATCATGCAGCACGCGCCCAAGCCGGACGTGGATCCGGAAGGCGCCTTCCAGATGCGCATCAGCCAGTTGGACTACAACAACTTCGTCGGCGTCATCGGCATTGGCCGCATCCAGCGCGGCACCCTGAAGAAGGGCATGCCGGTCGCCGTGATCGACCGTGAAGGCAAGAAGCGCCAGGGCAAGATCGGCCAAGTGCTCGGCTTCCTCGGTCTCGAGCGCATCGAGCAGGATTCGGCCGAGGCCGGCGACATCGTCGCCATCTCGGGCATCCCCGAGCTGACCATTTCCGACACGGTCACCTCGATCGACAACCCCGAAGCGCTGCCGGCGCTGAGCGTCGACGAGCCGATGATCAGCATGACCTTCCAGGTCAACAACTCGCCGTTCGTCGGCAACAAGGATCTGTCGGGCGGCAAGTTCCTTACCAGCCGTCAGCTGCGTGAGCGCCTCGACCGCGAGAAGGTGCACAACGTGGCACTGCGCGTGGAAGATGGTTCCGACGCCGACAAGTTCCTGGTCTCGGGTCGTGGCGAACTGCACCTCTCGGTGCTGATCGAGAACATGCGCCGCGAAGGCTACGAGCTGGCCGTGTCGCGTCCGGAAGTGATCATCAAGGAAATCGACGGCCAGAAGATGGAGCCGATCGAGCAGCTGGTGGTCGACATCGAAGAGCAGCACCAGGGCGGCGTGATGGAGCGTCTGGGCATCCGCAAGGGTGACCTGAAGAACATGGTGTCGGACGGCAAGGGCCGCGTGCGCCTTGAGTACCTGATCCCGGCCCGTGGCCTGATCGGCTTCCAGAACCAGTTCAAGACCCTCACCCAGGGTTCGGGCCTGCTGTTCCACGTGTTCGACCATTACGGTCCGTACACGCCGGTGGCCATCGCCAAGCGCCTCAACGGTGTGATGATCGCCAACGCTGGCGGCACCACCCCGGCCTACTCGCTTGGCCCGCTGCAGGATCGCGGCAAGCTGTTCGCCGCCGAAGGCGACTCGGTGTACGAAGGCCAGCTGATCGGCATCCACGCCAAGGACAACGACCTCACCGTCAACGCCATCAAGCCCAAGCCGCTGACCAACATGCGCGCCTCCGGCAAGGACGATGCGATCCAGCTCACCCCGGCGACCAAGTTCTCGCTGGAGCAGGCGCTGGACTTCATCGACGACGACGAGCTGGTCGAAGTCACCCCGAAGGAAATCCGCATGCGCAAGAAGCACCTGACGGAAAACGACCGCAAGAAGGCTTCGCGCGGCGTGGGCTGATCGCCCGAGCGACAAACCGCGTAACGAAAAGGCCGCCGAAAGGCGGCCTTTTTCATTCTAGGGAGTCAAACCGACGACGCCCGCTCCAACGCCGCCACCCGTCGCTCCAGTCGCGGTCCGAGATAGCAATGCGAACCGCAGGGCATGAGCCCGGCCGCGTTGAACGCCTTCAGATACCAGGAGGGTGCGCGCGAATGGAACCCCTCCATATCGCCGTCCACCCCATCCTTGCTAGTGAACACTTCAAGGAAGGCCACGCCTTCGAGCATGTCGCTGATGCCACCAAGCCCTGCGCGAATCTCCGCAGGCTTGAGGTAATGCAGCACATCGGTGCACACGATGATGTCGAAACGACGATCGAAGCGCAGATACTCCAGCTGACCAAACCGCGCCAGCCCGATATTACGGCTACGCCCATAGCGCGACACGGCGTATTCGCTCGCCTCCAGCCCCTGATAGTGAAGACCGGGTCGGAGCTTCAATAACGGTGCGCGCCACACGCCCTCCCCGCATCCCACGTCGAGCACCGAACGCACGGGCCGCCCCAGGTAGTACTCCGCTTGTGCCACCACCATGGCGATCTTGCGGCGCAGTTCCGTCGGAGACGCAACCGAATGATCAGGGTGGCGATACCACTTGTCGAAGTAGGCGCGGTCGTAGATCTTAGTCACAGTACAGCCTCCGGCGTGAACCCGAATGGTAGCGCAGCCGTCACGATCACCTGCCCTGAACATGGCTTGCCGCAGCATAAGGTCGCTGGAACCTGGGAGCCGCCCGTATGCCCACGATCCGCATTCGCATGACCGGCACGCGCGACGATGCCGATACGCTTCTCACGATTCTTCACGGCATCGATGGTATCGAGCATGTCGAAGAGATCGATGACCCGTCGCAGAGCATGCGGGAGGACTCCAGCTCCTCCGATCTGGTCGACGACAACAGCGCTGACTTGTTCTTTATCGAAGTCACCGCGCGTGACGCGCTTCATGCGGATGCCGTGCGCGCGGTCGCGGAAGTGGAAGCCTCAGTGCTGGGAGCACTCGTTGAGTTCACCGACGACGCCTGAAGTCGCTATCGCGGGAAAGCGTTGAACCCAAAGGAATGGCAGGCATTCGGACAGGCCTGCCCTGCGCCAAGCTGTCGCGGCGCATGAATACGCGCCGAACAAATTTGCGCACTCCGGCTCCCGACCGGTAAGCCACTCGTCAACTCCCACGTTGACACTCCCAGGTCACGCCGTCGTTCAACCGCCTGGAGCCCGGACGCATGCAGGACACATCGAACCGCCCTTCCCTTCGCACCCGCTCCTGGCTCGCCGCCGCGAGCATGCTGCTCGTGCTTGGTTCCGGAGCGGCCACCGCCCGGGACGCTCATGCGCTTTCACAAGACGACGTGGACTGGCTACGCCGGGACAGCTTCGAGCTCGACAGCGCCACCGTCGCCATGTATCGCGACCTTGGCCGTTCGCATCTCCTCGACCGGCAACTGGACGGACGCATCAGCGACGACCTGCCCGCGCCGATCAATGGGCTGATCAACTCGTACGAAGCCGCCAACACGCCCACCGAGCAGCTTCTGACCAACCTGCGCGACGAGCAGGAGAAGATCAAGAACATGCCCGAGGGCGACGAGAAGGCCGCCGCAAAGAAAGATCAGCAGCAGCACGCCAACGATCTGCTCCAGCAGGCGCAGGAAATTGAAATGCTGCACGCCGTTTACGGGCCGAACCAGCTCAAGGAGCAGATGGTCTGGTTCTGGTTGAATCATTTCAGTGTCTATGGCGCCAAGGGGCGCGTGCGCTGGGTGGCCGCCGACTACGTGCAGAACACCATCCGTCCGCATGCACTGGGCAAGTTTCGCGATCTGGTGATGGCGACGCTGGAAAGCCCGGCGATGATGGAGTTTCTGGACAACGCGCAGAACGCCAAAGGCCACGTCAACGAAAACTACGCTCGCGAGCTGATGGAGCTGCACACGCTTGGCGTGGGTTCGGGTTACACCCAGCAGGACGTGCAGCAACTGGCGCTGATCCTCACCGGCGCCGGCGTCGCACCGCTGCGCGATCCCGCCGCCATGCGACCGCGTGTCGCCGAGATGGTGGTACGCAACGGCATGTTCGAGTTCAACCCCAAGCGTCACGACTTCAGCGACAAGGTGTTACTCGGCCACAAGATCAAGGGCAGCGGTTTCGACGAGATCACCGAAGCCGTCGACATCATCACCAAGCAACCGGCATGCGCCCAGTTCGTTTCGAAGAAGCTCGCCGAGTACTTCGTGGCTGACGAGCCCTCGCCGGAACTGGTAGCCAAGATGGCGCATACCTTCCAGCGCACCGACGGCGATATCGCCGAGGTGTTGCGCACCATGTTCGAATCGAAGGAACTGGCCGCCAGCTACGGCAAGAAATTCAAGGACCCGATGCAGTTCGTGGTGTCCTCCGTACGCATGGCCTACGACGGCAAGCCCATCGCCAATGCCAAGCCGCTGCTCAATTGGCTCAACCAGCTGGGTGAGCCCGTATTTGGACGTCTGACCCCGGATGGCTGGCCGCTGGACAGCACCGGCTGGTCCAGCTCGGGACAGATGGCCAAACGCTTCGAGATTGCGGGCGCCATTGGCACCGGCAACAACCGCTTGCTGACGCCGGAAGGCCAACCCAAGAGCGGTGGCGACTTCCCCATGCTCACCACCCGCCTCTACTACGACACCTTTGACACCAAGCTAAGCGCGCCGACGCGTGATGCACTGGGCAAAGCCACCACGCAGCAGGAATGGAACACCTTCCTGCTTTCTTCGCCTGACTTCAATTACCGCTGAGGCCACGTCATGAAACGCCGCGAATTCCTGCTCGCCGCCGCTACCGCTGCCGTCGCCGCTCCTGCTTTGTCATTCTCAGGGAAACTGTTCGCTGCGCCCGCCAGCAGCCCGCGCTTTCTGCTGATATTTCTGCGCGGCGGTTACGACAGCAACAACCTGCTGGTGCCTTACAGCAGCGACTTCTACTACGAGTCGCGTCCCACGCTGGCCATCGCCAAACCCGATCCGTACAACGCCAACAGCGCCATCGGGCTGGACGGCAACTGGGCCCTCAACCCCGTGCTACGCGATTCCATTTACCCGCTGTGGCAGAAGCGGCAGGTGGCATTCGTCCCGTTCGCTGGCACTGACGATATGTCACGCAGCCATTTCGAGACGCAGGACAATATCGAATCGGGCGAACCTACCGATCAGCGCAGCAACTTCCGCTCAGGCTTCATGGCGCGTCTATCTGGCCAGATGAGCACGATGCCGTCTATCGCCTTCACCGACGCCCTGCCGCTTTCCTTCCAGGGAAGTAGTCATGACATTCCCAACATTTCTCTGCGCGGTAATACCAAGCCCGTCTACGACGAGCGCCAGGCTGGCATCCTCGCCGGCATGTACCGCAACACGACGCTGGCCTCGGCCGCGGCGGACGGCCTGGAACTTCGCCAGACCGTCTCGAAGGAACTGCAGGACGAAATGGTGAAGGCGAACCGCGGCGCTCCCAACGCCAAGAGCTTCGCCGACGAAACCCAGCGCATTGCCACCATGATGCGCGACCAGTACCGCCTGGGCTTCGTCGACGTCGGCGGTTGGGACACTCACGTCAACCAGGGCAACGTCACCGGCCAGCTCGCCAACAACCTCAGCAATCTTGGCAAGGGCATCGCCGCTTATGCCGATGCGCTGGGTGACGAGTGGAACAACACCGTGGTCGTCGTGGTATCCGAGTTCGGCCGCACCTTCCGCGAAAACGGCAACAAGGGCACCGACCATGGACACGGCACGACGTACTGGGTGCTGGGTGGCAAGGTCAACGGCGGTCGTATCGCCGGTCAGCAAGTGGCAGTGAACCCGCAGAGCCTGCTGCAGAACCGCGACTACCCCGTGCTCAACAACTATCGCGACCTGCTCGGCGGGTTGATGGGGCGCATGTGGGGGCTATCCGGTAGCCAACTGCAGTCCGTGTTCCCTGGAGCACACCCGCGGGATCTGCAACTGGTGTGACGTCGGGCCGTACAAGCGCTCCTGCAATGGCCTTGTTGCCCTGCAGGAGCGCGTTGATCTGCAACCATCAGGCGATACGGTGATAGCAGCCTGTCATCACCAGTTCCCACTTCACCCCGCCATCGAACGAACTCTCCAGCCGCAACGTCAACACGTCGTCCTCTTCGAACGCATACACGTGTCGCGTCTGTCCGCGATGTGAGCTACGCACGAAAGTCAGGCTGTCGTCATTCCATACGCCCGGCGCGGGCGTTCCCGGCACGAAGCCGTAGCTATCAAACCAGTACAGGCTGTACTGGTCATGCTCGGGTTCTGCGACGAACACCGCATGCGCCTGCAAGCTGACCGCGCCATCGCGCTCCTCGCGGTAATCCTGCACCAGCACGCGACCATTCAATGCGAGGCGTGCCGTGAAATGTCCCGTGGCGGGCCCGCCTTGCCCCCAACGTGTCGTGGCGATGATTTCCTCGCCTTGCCAATCGCCCGCCAGACGGGCCAGCACGCTCGAAGGCATGGCTTAGGTCCCCTCGCCCGACAAGCGCACCAGCAAGCCCTTGGCGATGGCGCCGTGCAGCTTGCCCAGGCCCCGCACCATATGCAGCGTGACGAACAGCAGGAGGATGCCGGCGATGCAGGTCAGCACAGCCAACGGCCAGTAGTGATCGTCACACAACCAGTGCGGAATACCGCAGTTGAGATAGATCACATCCGTCACGCTCAACGCCTTCAACACCGGTGTACCGATAAAGGCGAGCGAGATGCTCAGGAAGGTGATGGTCAACGTGAAGTAGAGAATACCCAGCGGCAGCATCAGCACCATGTAGAACAGCGTGGTCCACGTGTGCACGTCGGTGAAAATGGCGCCTACCCGTTGACCGAGTGATTTGCCGGCATTCGACGGATACAGTGGCCGACGCGGCATGCGCACGCCCAGCATCGCTTCGACAATGCGCCCCTCCAACAGTGACAGCGCGCGCACCGTGGCGAGGAAAAGGATGGCGAACGGAATGCCGATGATCAGCACCGACAAGCCCATCGACAGCGAAATGCCCGTCACGGCCCAAACGAAGTAGAAAATGCCCGTGGCCAGTGCCAGCAGCATGTAGAAAAGCGCGCCCCAGGTACGTGAATCAGCAGCAACACCGAAGAAGCGGCCTGCCAGCGAGCGCCGCTTGGGCGGCGGCGGCGGACGCAGCGCGCGCTGGATCTTGATCTCCTGGTCGCGATAGATATCCGCCACTTCTTCCGGCGCACCGTACGTGCTCACCACGTGGGCCAGCATGTCGGCTTCACTGCGTTGCGGGTTGTCGGCCAACTCCGCGCGCAGATGTTCCTCCGCGTCGTACAGTGCATCCTGGATCAATGCCGGGTCCGCGCCTTTCAGCGCCATACGCAGCTGCTTCAGGTATTCGGCGATCGTACGTGGTGCATTCATTACACCCCTCCTTGCAGAACGGCATCGACGGAGTCGCGTGTGGCCGACCAGGCATCCACCCAATCGCGCAGCACTTCGCGCCCCTGCTTCGTTATGCGGTAATAGCGCCGTGGTGGCCCGCTGATGGAAGGCTCCACCTCGCTGGCCAACAGCCCCGCCCCCTCGAGATTGCGCAGCACGGGATACAAGGCGCTCTGCTTCCCCGCAAGCACGCCCTCACCCATGTCTTCCAGGCGCTTGGCGATCTGGTAGCCATACATCGGCTGCCGCGACTGCCCCAGCACCGCCAGCAGCACCAACGACACGGTACCCGCCGACAGCTCCTTCTGGAATTTCTTCAGATGGCTGCTGTTGTCTTCCACGCCCCACCCGTACTGCCACACATCGTGGAGTCAACAATAGTGTGAAGTTAACACTAGTGCATGGGTATGAAGTCATGCCGCAGCACAAGGGCGACCGTGCCGGTTGACTAAGGAGCAGGCGGGACAGGTGGGCTCAAGAAAGCCTTCAAGGGCCCGGACACCAAACCATGGCGGCGCCCGACATGTCACCCCTAGCAGGCGCTATCGAGCCAAAAAGCATCCTGGTTCGCTATTGCGGGTCTTAGAAGATCGACTGCCCGGTCATGGACGTCAGCTTTTCCAATGCCTGGCAACCAGCCAATGAATTGCCGTTGGCATCAAGCCCGGGCGACCAGACACACACCGCCATCTCACCGGGCAGAACGGCGACGATGCCACCGCCCACGCCACTCTTTGCGGGCAGCCCAACGCGATAAACGAAGTCGCCCGCCGCATCATAGGTACCGCACGTCAGCATGAGCGCGGATAGCCGCTTGGCCGAACTGGGGTCGACCACGTGCTCTCCGGTAAGCGGTACAACGCCACCATTGGCCAAGAAGAGCGCAGCCTTGGCGACCTCGACGCAGTTCATGCTGATGGCACAGTAACGGCAATACGCGTCGACGACGACATCCGGTGGCATGTCCATGTTGTCGAAGCTCGCCATGAAGTGCGCCATCGCGAGGTGACGATGATCGTGCTGCAATTCGGATTGGGCGACCTCAAGGTCATAGCCGATATCAGCGACACCCGCCAGCCCTTGAATGAACTCGATGAGCGCGGTTTCCGCTTTCGGAAAATGACGGCATAGCACGTCCGTTACGACCAACGCGCCTGCATTGATGAACGGGTTTCGTGGTCTGCCACGCTCGCTCTCGAGCTGTACCAGCGAGTTGAACGCGGTGCCTGACGGCTCACGGCCAACACGCTGCCACAGCTTATCCCCCAGCAGTTGGAACGCGAGCGTGCACGAGAACAGTTTCGAAATACTCTGGATCGAAAAACGCTCATGGGCATCGCCAATGGTATGGATGGCGCCACCCAGCGTGACGATGGCCATACCAAACTTGTCGGCCGGTACACGCGCGAGTTCCGGTATGTAATCGGCGACACGCCCAGCACCGATCCATGGCGTGATTTCGGCATGGATGCGTTCAAGAATCGACGGGTAGTTCGGATTGCTCATGGGGAAACGTGGGGTATCGACCGGGCCTGGCTCGCGATGATAGCTCGTCACTGGCCGCGCTAAAGGTCGGCAAGGATCATGGCCTCTACCCGTTTCAGAGGCAGGCAGGCGGCCAGCCAAATCCTCAATCCTGCCTCATCGCGCGCCACCGCCTTGACGGCGTGACCGTGCTACGCGTATTCCGCCATGTCTCCCATTGACACCGTACGCCGCGAATGGGCCCCATTTGCTCCGCACAGTCCTGCACTGGAACCCCAAGCCCCACTTTACCCAAACAAATCGAAGCCATTTCTTGTCCCGTTACACGGGGCTAACAGCAGTACGCGCACAGTGATCGCTGGTGGCGCGGAACCACTCTTCCCGCTGCTTCCATCGCGCCCCGGCAAACGCCCTCGTGTCATCTCCGCCTCAACGGCAGGAGCAAAACCATGTCCCAGTCACGTCAGGATTTACGCGGCTTGTTAAGTCGGGTGGATGCATCGGTATTCCTGTTACATACCGAGCACCCCCTGGATAAAGATTTCTTTGAATCTACCGATGGCATCTTTTCTGATGTTCTCGCGCAATCCAGTCGAGAGGATGAGGACTGGGTATGCAGCATGATCGATTGGATCTGCACTCGTCACTGCATGCCATATCCCGCAGCCTAGGGGTGCTCTTGCGCCCGGTCACGAGATCCATGACCAGAAGGTAACCCTACGCCCCCCAGCCAGGTCGCGTCGGCGGGGTTTGATATAGATGAAAGTGCCCTAGGGAAAGCGCCTTTCAGACGGCGGCCTCCGTATTTAGAAGAGACTGGGCGTTGACTCAGTCATGCCACTACTCGTCGATAGGGCCACGGGAATCAGCGCATCGATCTACGGCGTATGTGGTGCTCGTAGCCAATCACTAACCTGAAACCCCTCTTCGCTTAATACAGAGCGCATCACTTCACGCCCGCGCCATGGACGACCGTGCGGACCGGCTAGGGGACCAGCAATCCGCGCGCCTCCAGCATGGCGTTGATCTGACAGGCGATCCAGTCGCCGTCGTCAGGTCCAGCGGCATCGACGATCAAATCAACCAGCCCAGCAAAGGCCGGCCAAAAGTCCCCTGGATCGGGAAACTCTTGTTGCAGACGCGGAAGCTGAACCAGCAAGCGATTGAGCTGGATCTGTTCACGGTCGCGGCGTTGGAGCTTAGACATGAGCACGTTGTGGGTAACAACCAGGAACTTCAGGAGATGCATCGAATGACTAGCCAAATAGGTAGAGGCCAACGTTATGCGGGGCGTACCGTCTTGCAGCTCACGGCTATGGATGTGGTGCAATGAACCGGCTGTCGTGCCCACGCAGAACGGCGGTCACCATAAGCCGTCCCCGTCGGGTAATGTCGACGTTGTAAAGCTTCCGGCCGGTAACGACGGCACCATCAAGCAATCCGACGGCCTCAACCAAGTTTGCCGCCATCAGTCGATCGGCGCTGGCCAGCGGCATGTTAAGCAGCTCGCCATAGCTGAGCGAGAACAGATAGTTGACATCATCCTGCTGCAACCCGGCACGGATAGGCATGGCCTGCTCCAGACTCCCCGAAGCACTTCACTCTACGCCAACCTCAAGAACAGGCCCGTGAAGGTCTTGATATTTGCAACGTGCTTGACCATGCATGACAGCGCATGCGACGCGATGAACATCGTGGACACGATGGAAGATGATTGCATCGACACTCATGCGCATCGGCGCCCGCTTTGCGCGTAAACCGCACCCAAGAGACCGATACCAACACATCCCCCACCTTGAGCCTCTGTCTAAGGAGGCGTAGACACGACCGATGACGTCATAAGTCGAACGGAACGGTGGTCCATAACGGCGTAAAGCCGGGTCCACCACCAGAGGCGATCTCGTTGTCCGACGGTCCGCGTCGACATGTTCACCGCGCGCTCAAGCGTCATTTGAATAACTTCTTCCTGCGCACCATCAGCCTCGAGCTTCCGCAGCTCGACGTCCAAAGCCAGCAACTCCTCGTCAAGCTGTGATCTTGTCAGGGCCATACGCTTTACCGCCGCTCGCCTTTCAGAAGAGCGCGAACAAACATGTGCCATGAGCGGACCCTCTGGGGCGACCGGCCCCGCCGCATGACGTACAACTCTTCAATGGATGGTGCATGCTGATACGCGCCGCCACGGAACGACCGCAAGAGGCTCCTGGACCGGGCGACAGCACCGATGATCATCGCCCGCTGCCTCGCCTGAGTCTTCGTGCGGATTCCATGGCCGCAGAAAGTTGATGCCTTCGGGACGTGACCACACTGGCTTGCGTATACGGTTCACTGAACGTGTGATCGAACAGATCACCGAGGTACCGGATAAGCCTGGTTAGCCGTGAGGGTCGGAATGAATAGCGAAAATGGCGGGCCATGTGTATCACCTTAAGTTTGGCGCCTTACCGATCACTACGGTGGCTTGCATTGCCAGGGCGTCCAGCAGGATGTTCTCTCGATCAACCTGCATAGTGCTGGAGATCACCACCGCATTTGACGTGTGTAACAGCACAGCGACGAATCTCTGCAGACCTTTTGACAGGGCTGTGGTGGGGCTGGCCTCACCACAACCTTTTCCGATTACTGCTTAGTTGGCACGTTCACGGTGTCAATCGCATGGATGATGCCGTTGCTGGACGTGATGTCGGTCTGCGTGAGGGTGGCTCCGCCGATTCGGAGCTTATCGCCGTCCTTGGTAACGGTTGCAGTCTGGCCCTGCATCATCTTCGGCGTAGTGAGCTTCTCCACATCCGCGGCTGACGCCCGGCCTGGCAGAACGTGATACTTCAGCACAGAGGTCAATTCCGCTTTGTTCTCCGGCTTAAGCCAGTTGCTGAGTGTGTCCTTGGGCAACTTTTCGAAAGCTGCATCCGTCGGTGCGAAGATCGTGTAGGGGCCGGTGCCCTTAAATACATGGGTAAGCTCTGCAGCTTCAAGAGCTTTGCCAAGCGTGTGAAAGCTGCCATTGGCTGCCACTGTATCGACGAGGTTCTTGTTACCAGCGCGAGAGACGTTGGAATCGTTGGTGGACATGTGTAATTGCCTTCAGTGAGGATCCGAAGCACGGATCCAGAGCGGACGAATCCGCAACTCCGATACAGATCGGAGAAACACTCAGATGGCGTTAGGAAAAGGACCGCGTGGCTGAGACGCCTGCCAAGGAGGAGACTTTCTATCCTGGCGCTTAGGCAGCATGCGCTTGTAGTTGTTACGTGACGGTGATGTGGAGTCGGCTGCAATGAAAGGCGCGCCGCGCGTTTGAAAGGCGAGCGACCAGCGCCGCGCCCCGCCCCGCCTGTGAGGCAGGTAGAGCGTGCTAGATGCGACGGTGTGCATCCAACATCCGCAGAGCCTCCGCACCCGACGAGGCCGCATGGATGCCCAACTCGAGAAAGCCGGCGCAAGAGTCGGCAGTGTTTCGATCATCGCCCCCTAACGGTACCTCAGCGAGTAACGATCTAGGCCAAAGGTCAGGCCATGACTTCTCGCAGGCGTCGCCCTTCAGCGGCACGCGTAGCCTGCGCCTCGCCCACTTCCGGGTACTTTCGGCGCATATGTCATGGATCGTCGTCAACGCGGCAGTGTCGGGTTCCCTCTGTTTCTTGCAGGTCTCTTCACGGTAACCATCGTGTTGCCCGTTCACGGGACACCAGTGCCCGCCGATGGAACACCGGTGACAGCCAAAGGCCAACCTGGTTGCGAAGCACGGGATGCGCGCAGCTGTACCGAGCTCGCCATCGCTGCGATGGGTGGACGCGAGCGGCTCTCCGGCATTACTAATGCGCACTATCAACTGACCAGCCATGTGGCGTTGACCGAGCAGTCCTACCGCCAACAGCCGTTCATCACGGCTTATGAGCGCGACGACCTCACTTTGGATTTCGCGCACGGCCGCCTGCTCCGCGTGGCGCATGTCACCTGGCCGGAGTCGGATCCTCACGAGTCGGAGATCACGCAGACCTTGGTCGGTGGGCCCGAGGGAGGCGTCTATCGCTCGGAAAAAGGGGATACGCCTTGCTCGCTGAGTGATCTCGACAGCACCGCCGATACGCTGGCGCTTGGGCCAGAACGCCTACTGCTGACGGCACTCGCTGCGCCAGACCTGCATTTCGCCAAACCACAATGGCTTCGCAGCACCCCACACAGTGCGGTCGAGTTCACGTGGCGCGGCACGCCGATACGCGTGCTGATCAATGCGGACAACCACCTGCCTGACGCGATGGAAAGCACGCGCAATTTCCATGATTTCTGGTACGCCTGGGGCGATGTGCGTCAGTTGGTGTATTTCGACAACTGGCATCTGTTCCATGGACTGGTACTGCCGACCAATCAGGTGGAGTTTCGCAATGACGTGCCCTGGCAATCCACGCAGATCACCGACGCGAGTTTCAACGATCCGCTTGACGACAAGAGCTTTGCCATGGATGCAAAGGTCGCAGCGAAGAGTGCGCAGTCCAAAGGCTGGGAGCGTCCCTTCAGTGACAAGTCGCGGACAGAACTTGCGCCCGGCGTCGAGTTGTTCCAGGGCTCATGGAACACCACGCTGATCAAACAGGACGACGGCGTACTGGTGCTGGAAGCACCGATTTCGCCCACCTTCGCTCAAGGTCTTTTCGCCAAGGCGCACGATGAGTACCCGGGTCAACCGATCCGCGGCGTGCTCACCACCTCTGACTCCTGGCCCCATGCTGCGGGCGTGCGCCAGGCCGTGGCCGAAGGTTTGCCGGTGTATGCGCTCGACCTCAATCGCCCCCTGCTGGAGCGCATGGTGGCCGCATCGCACCACCTGCACCCCGACCTGCTCGACACACAGCCCAAGCAGGCGCATTGGAACACCGTGGCCGGCCCGCTGCCTCTAGGTCAAGGCGCCAACCGCGTGGTGCTCTACCCATTGCACGGCGCGTCCACCGAGCGTCAGTACATGGTGTACTTCCCAGAGCGTCACCTGCTCTATGCCAGTGACACGCTGGCACTCAGCGGCAAAGACACCCTCTACGATCCGCAGTTGATGCATGAAGTGGTACAGGCCGTCGAGCGTGAGCATCTCAGCGTCGATACGGTCTACTCCATGCACCAGGGTCCGCTGGCTTGGGCCGATGCGCTCAAGATGGTGAATGCCGCGGTGAACTGAGGTTTTGCACGGGCGGTTATGGCTTCTTCCATCCGGCCTGGGATGGAGAGAACTTCCCGCCCGCCCATCCTGCGCTGCTACCCTATGCCTTCGCATGAGGAAAGCGCATGCCTGACAGCCTGCTGCCGTTGAATGCCATGATGGAACCGCTACGCGGTTTCGTGGCCGTGGGCAGACATATGAGCGTGACGCTCGCGGCCCAGGAGTTGTGCCTGACGCAGTCGGCGGTGAGCCGGCAAGTGCAAGCGCTGGAGCAGCGACTTGGGGTGAAGCTGCTGCGTCGCGGGCACCGCTCGGTCACCTTTACGGCGGAAGGTGAGCGCCTGTTCCGTGATGCGGATCTGGCGCTGCGCCAGTTACAGCAAGCCATCGCCGCGGTGGCCACCACCACGGCGACACGACCGGTCACGTTAAGCGCCAGCATCGGCCTGACTGCGCTATGGCTGTTGCCACGTCTGGGCAGATTCCAGCAGCGGCACCCCACCATCGACTTGCGCGTCGCCGCCAGCAATCGCCTGGTGGACTTGCCTGCCGAGAACGTCGACCTCGCGATCCGCTATTGCGCCCACACCGATGCACCCGCTGGCGGACGTCATCTGTTCGATGAGCGGATCGCTCCGGTGGCCAGCCCCTTGCCAAAACGACGACGCCTGCGCACGCCTGCCGACCTGGACGGACAGGTGTTGCTGGAGTACGAAGACGCTCAGCGGCCTTGGCTGCAATGGCGCGACTGGTTGCAGGCGCGAGGCTGGAAGATCAAGCCCAAAGCGATCCTGCGCTTCAACCAGTACGATCAGGTGGTGCACTCGGCTCTCGCCGGACAAGGCATAGCCTTGGGACGTCTGCCGTTGCTGGGCCAATGGCTCAAGAACGGCCATCTGCGCACGCTGGATACGCCACGAGCACCGCAAGGCACCGACCACGCCTATTGGCTGCTGCAAGGCGACGACGCACCGCGTGACAGCGTGAACGCCGTGATCGCCTGGCTACGAAGCGAGGCTGCGGCCACCTAACACAGTGCCTCTCACATGCGCTGTACGCATGTGAAGCCTGCGCCATTTTCGTTTGAATCCCAGGGCCGCGCGGCATCCAATAACCGCACGGCGCCACCTGCCCGGCGCCGTGCCGGAGTCCCCATGCACCCTCTTCCCGATACGACGCACGCGCCAGCTGACCTGACCTTTCCACGCTCGGCGCAGCGATGGTCAGCGCCTGCGCCATCAACCGTGGAAGTTGCACTCAGCTACCTGATTCCAAGCGATGCCGCGCCGGTGCAATACGCCTACGAACCGCCGCCCGGAGTGCCGTGGGAAAGCGGCCATTTCGATGACGTCCTCGTTCGTATTGGCGATGCGCGCCGGAGAAATACCCAGCCATCCATTCAACGCGAGGGGTTCGAGTTATGGGATGCGCCCACGGCGCTGCGCATCGACCATGATGACGATGCGATCCGCCGCCTTTATTACCCGGAACTGGAAGCACTGGTGCTATCGGTAACAGGTGGTCATCGCGCCTACGTATTCGATCACCTCGTGCGCCGGCGCGACCCCACGCATGCGACGCTGGATTTCGGGCGAGCCAAACGCGGAGAAACGGCCGCACCAAACGCACGTATTCACACCGACTACACCGAACGCTCAGGCCAACGCAGGCTCGGCCTTGTGCTGGGTACGGACACGCCAGCCGGCCCCACACCGCGTTTCTGCATCGTCAATGTATGGCGATCGTTGCGTGGTCCGGTGCTGGATACGCCACTGGCCGTCTGCGATGCGCGCAGCGTCGATGCGGGCGAACTGATCGAGGCGGAGGTGCGCTACCCGCGCCGTCACGGTGAGATCTACCTGGTCGCGCGGGCACCGCGACACCAGTGGTGGTACTACTCCGGCATGGATCTTCATGAAGCACTCGTCTTCAAACAGTACGACTCGCGCCTCGGCGGCGTCTCGCGCTTTGTTCCTCATGCCGCGTTTGCTCATCCCGATGCACCGAAAGACGCGTTGCCGCGCGTCAGCATCGAGGCGCGCTGCCTGGTGTTGTTCGACTGATCTCTTAGAGCCTGTTTACGATCTCCGCGTAACCCGCGTTGTTCTTGAGTGGCAACCCAACGGCAGTGCGTGGCGCAGCGCCTGCCTGGTGGGCCTGTCTCTTATACACATCTGACGCTGCCGACGAAGCTGGAATGGTGTGGGGGTCGGGGGTGGGGGGGGCGGTGGGGGGGGGGGGGGGGGGGGGGGGGGGGGGGGGGGGGGGGGGGGGGGGGGGGGGGGGGGGGGGGGGGGGGGGGGGGGGGGGGGGGGGGGGGGGGGGGGGGGGGGGGGGGGGGGGGGGGGGGGGG
>NZ_JAELTQ010000494.1 GCF_016428905.1 Dyella sp. ASV24
TCTCCAGCGCACGTGCTTAATTTTGAGGGGGAAGGCCGGGGATAAGGTCGGCCGGAATCTGCACCGGACGCATGCGGCGGATATCGACGCACGCCACGCGTACTTTCGCGCGGATCAGCTCCGCGCCTGTCTCTTATACACATCTCCGAGCCCACGAGACAGGACAGGCCATCGCGTATGCCGTCTTCTGCTTGAAAAGAGGGGGGGGGGGGGGGGGGGGGGGGGGGGGGGGGGGGGGGGGGGGGGGGGGGGGGGGGGGGGGGGGGGGGGGGGGGGGGGGGGGGGGGGGGGGGGGGGGGGG
>NZ_JAELTQ010000495.1 GCF_016428905.1 Dyella sp. ASV24
GTGGCCGCATGGTGTCCCAGCTGGAAGCCGAGGGTAGCCGCCACATCACCCTGGACATCGGCCGCAAGTCGCTCGGCACCCTGATGAAGGTGGGCCAGCTGCGCAAGCTGCTGCGCGAGCTCAGGCCTGTCTCTTATACACATCTCCGAGCCCACGAGACAGGACAGGCCATCGCGTATGCCGTCTTCTGCTTGAAAAAAGGGGGGGGGGGGGGGGGGGGGGGGGGGGGGGGGGGGGGGGGGGGGGGGGGGGGGGGGGGGGGGGGGGGGGGGGGGGGGGGGGGGGGGGGGGGGGGGGGGGG
>NZ_JAELTQ010000496.1 GCF_016428905.1 Dyella sp. ASV24
GCGCGACCATCCTCAAGCCCACCCACGAACACAAGAAGAACATCGTCTACCGCAAGTTCAACGAGATGTTCGACTGGGTGACGCATACCTACAGCGGCCACATCGGCAGCGCGGCGCGTCATGCACCTGTCTCTTATACACATCTCCGAGCCCACGAGACAGGACAGGCCATCGCGTATGCCGTCTTCTGCTTGAACAGGGGGGGGGGGGGGGGGGGGGGGGGGGGGGGGGGGGGGGGGGGGGGGGGGGGGGGGGGGGGGGGGGGGGGGGGGGGGGGGGGGGGGGGGGGGGGGGGGGGGGG
>NZ_JAELTQ010000497.1 GCF_016428905.1 Dyella sp. ASV24
ACTCGCCAGCGTCAGGCGCAGCAGCCGACCGCGCGTGTCGTAGACCGCCGTCGACGACGGCAGCCACGCGTTCAACGGGCGATGCGGCCACACCCTGCAACCCACCAGCAGCGCGCAAGGCCTGTCTCTTATACACATCTCCGAGCCCACGAGACAGGACAGGCCATCGCGTATGCCGTCTTCTGCTTGAAAACGGGGGGGGGGGGGGGGGGGGGGGGGGGGGGGGGGGGGGGGGGGGGGGGGGGGGGGGGGGGGGGGGGGGGGGGGGGGGGGGGGGGGGGGGGGGGGGGGGGGGG
>NZ_JAELTQ010000498.1 GCF_016428905.1 Dyella sp. ASV24
TCCGGCTTTCGCCCAGGACACCTCGTCTTCCATCAGCGGTCGCATTGTCGACGGCAGCGGCCAGCCGGTTGCCGGCGCCACCGTGCAGATCGTCCATGAGCCCACGGGAACCACCAAGACCACCACCTGTCTCTTATACACATCTCCGAGCCCACGAGACAGGACAGGCCATCGCGTATGCCGTCTTCTGCGTGAAAAAGGGGGGGGGGGGGGGGGGGGGGGGGGGGGGGGGGGGGGGGGGGGGGGGGGGGGGGGGGGGGGGGGGGGGGGGGGGGGGGGGGGGGGGGGGGGGGGGGGGGGG
>NZ_JAELTQ010000499.1 GCF_016428905.1 Dyella sp. ASV24
GCAAGGTGTAACGGCCACGATGGTCGATGACATAGCTGGCGGTATCCACGCGACTGCCGCCGACAAAACCGCCGTGATTGTCGACGGCATCTCGCGTGACCGGCGATGCGGCATACAGGGTAAGGCCTGTCTCTTATACACATCTCCGAGCCCACGAGACAGGACAGGCCATCGCGTATGCCGTCTTCTGCTTGTAAAGGGGGGGGGGGGGGGGGGGGGGGGGGGGGGGGGGGGGGGGGGGGGGGGGGGGGGGGGGGGGGGGGGGGGGGGGGGGGGGGGGGGGGGGGGGGGGGGGGGGGGG
>NZ_JAELTQ010000500.1 GCF_016428905.1 Dyella sp. ASV24
GTGTTGTGCGACGTCGGGCACTGGACCAACTGGCACCGTCACTTCGGACCCTTGTCGGGCTCCGATCCTAAGATCGACCAGCCGGCCGAACGCTATGTGCTGACGGCCTTTACCTACGGAACCCTGTCTCTTATACACATCTGACGCTGCCGACGAAGCTGGAATGGTGGGGGTGTGGGGGGGGGGGGGGGGGGTGGGGGGGGGGGGGGGGGGGGGGGGGGGGGGGGGGGGGGGGGGGGGGGGGGGGGGGGGGGGGGGGGGGGGGGGGGGGGGGGGGGGGGGGGGGGGGGGGGGGGG
>NZ_JAELTQ010000062.1 GCF_016428905.1 Dyella sp. ASV24
GGACTCCTCCAAATGGACCGTGATCGAAGCCGGCCTGCGTTGCCTGCAGGGCAAGGGTATCGTCAACTCCATCTCGATGAAGGAAGGCGAGGAACTCTTCCTCGAGCATGCGCGCAAGGTGCAGCAGTACGGCGCTGCTGTGGTGGTGATGGCCTTCGACGAACAAGGTCAGGCCGATACCTGCGAACGCAAGGTGGAGATCTGCACCCGCGCCTTTGAACTGCTCACCACCAAGCTCGATTTTCCGCCGGAAGACATCATCTTCGACCCGAACATCTTCGCCATCGCGACGGGTATCGAGGAGCACAACAACTATGCGGTGGACTTCATCGAAGCCACCCAGGAACTCAAGCGTCGCTTTCCCGACTCGCATATCTCGGGCGGCGTATCGAACGTATCGTTCTCGTTCCGTGGCAACAACGTGGTGCGCGAGGCGATTCATTCGGTGTTCCTCTACCATGCCATCAAGGCGGGCATGGACATGGGCATCGTCAACGCTGGCGCGTTGATGATCTACGACGACCTGCCCGAAGAGTTGCGTGATCGCGTCGAAGACGTGGTGCTCAACCGCCGTTCCGACGCCACCGAGCGCCTGCTGGAAATCGCTGACAACTACAAGGCTAAGAAGGGCGAAGTCGTCACCGAAAACCTTGCCTGGCGCGACAAGCCCGTACGCCAGCGCCTCAGCCATGCACTGGTGCACGGCATCGACCAGTACGTCGTGGAAGACACCGAACTCGCCCGCCAGGAATCCACGCGCCCACTCGACGTCATCGAAGGCCCGCTGATGGACGGCATGAATGTCGTCGGCGACCTGTTCGGCGCAGGCAAGATGTTCCTGCCGCAGGTGGTGAAGTCGGCCCGCGTGATGAAAAAAGCCGTAGCGCACCTGATTCCCTTCATCGAAGAAGAGAAGGCACGTACCGGCGATGCAGGCAAATCCAACGGCAAGATCGTCATGGCCACGGTCAAAGGCGATGTGCACGACATCGGCAAGAACATTGTCGGCGTGGTGCTCCGCTGCAATAACTTCGACGTGATCGACCTCGGCGTGATGGTGCCGACGCAGAAGATCCTGGAAACGGCCATTGCCGAGAACGCAGACATCATCGGCCTGTCCGGTCTTATTACGCCGTCGCTGGAGGAAATGAGCCAGGTCGCGCGCGAAATGCAGCGACAGAACTTCAGCATCCCGCTGATGATCGGTGGCGCGACGACGTCACGCGCGCACACGGCGCTGAAGATCGAGCCGCACTACAAATCGCCTACCGTATGGGTAAAGGATGCATCGCGCGCCGTCGGCGTGGCGCAGTCACTGGTGAGCAAAGAGCTGGTCGACAACTTCATCGCCAAGGTGAAGGCCGACTACGCCGAAGTGCGCGAACGCCACCGCAACCGCGCAGGCGGGAAATCCCTCGTCTCGCTGGACAAGGCGCGCGCACAACGTTTCACCACCGACTGGGCCAGCTACGAGCCGCCGCAGCCCAACAAGCCCGGCATCACCGTCTTCGACGATTACGATCTTGCCGAGCTGCGCGAGTACATCGACTGGTCACCGTTCTTCAACGCCTGGGAACTGGCCGGCCATTTCCCCGCCATCCTCACCGATGAGATTGTCGGTAAGCAGGCCACCGAGCTATACAAAGATGCGCAGGCGATGCTGGACACGCTGATCGCGGAGAAATGGCTGAAAGCGCGCGGCGTCATCGGGTTCTGGCCGGCCGCAAGCGTGGGCGACGACATCCAGCTCCAGCGTGAGAACGGCGAAACCGTTGTGCTCCATCACTTGCGCCAGCAGGTCGACAAGCCCGTGGATCGGCCGGACTTCTGCCTCTCCGACTTCATCGCCCCCAAAAGCGCGGGCAAGCAGGATTGGATCGGTGGCTTCGCCGTCACCGCAGGCATCGGTATCGATGAACACGTTGCCCGCTTTGAAGCCACGCACGACGACTACTCCGCCATCCTGCTGAAAGCCCTGGCCGACCGCTTCGCCGAAGCCTTCGCTGAACGCATGCATGAACGTGTGCGACAAGAGTTCTGGGGCTACATGCCCGACGAGTCGCTCGACAACACATCGCTGATCGACGAAAAGTACCGTGGCATCCGCCCTGCCCCCGGCTACCCCGCCTGCCCCGATCACACCGAGAAGGGCACGCTGTTCCAGCTGCTTGATGCGACGAACCGCGCCGGCATCGAACTGACTGACAGCTTCGCCATGTTTCCAACAGCGGCCGTATCCGGCTGGTATTTCGCGCACCCGGACAGCCAATACTTCGTAGTGGGCCGACTCACCCGCGAACAAGTGGACGACTACGCCAAGCGCAAAGGCTGGACGCGCGAGGAAGCGGAACGCTGGCTCGCGCCGAATCTGGATTACGACCCCGATTGAGGGCCTCTGAAGCGGATCGCGCACATGGACCCTGTGCGCGATCTCCGAGCCTCTGCACGCCGCAGCGATCGGCTATCGCTGCCGGCAATCTTCGACAAGAAAGCTTCCCCTCAGACCTCGCTCTCGATCAACGAGCGACGCTTCATCTCGCGCATGTGCACAACCAGGTTGTAGACGGACACGAACGACGGGAAGAAATTCGACAGGATGCCCACCGAGTCGTTCTTGCCGAAGATGAAGTAGGACAGCAGCAACGCACTGCCAATCACCGACAGCCACCAGAACGATAGCGGCATCACCACACGCTTGAGCTTACGCGTGTAATACAGCTGCACGAACCAGCGGCTGGTGAACATCACCGACCCCAGAAGGCCCACCATTTTCCAGGGCGTCAGTTCGAACCGATGCAAAGCTTCGAGAACGTGGCTGAGTTCGTGAGTCAGGAAGTCCATGGGCGGATGGCTGCTGGCGGAAAAGCCGAGCATTGTACTGGTTCACCTTTCAATCAACTGCCATCCCGGCCACTTTTTTGTGTCAGAGGCTTGACCGGCTACCCGGCTCCCCGTATATTTGCGCGCTCGGCGGGCGATTAGCTCAGCGGTAGAGCACTGCCTTCACACGGCAGGTGTCGCAAGTTCGATCCTTGCATCGCCCACCATCGAGATTCCCAAAAAGCCACCCTCTCGGGTGGCTTTTTTGTTGCGTCTCCCCGCGCACCAGCGACAGATTCCACCCCGATGCCTGACGGCACGCCCGCACCCGGTTCAACGCCAGGAATGTCTATCTGACCCGCGTGAAGTAATGCGTACGCATTGCCGGCAAACCGTTGTCCCCGATATAGGCGGACGTCTCGATGAGCGACTTGCCATCGTTGGCCACCGTATAGATACGCGTGGATGCCGGGCCGCCACCTTTGCCCAGGGCCATGATCAATACATCGGGCGCCGGCATTCTCATGGCGGCGGTGTCGGCTTCGAGACTGTTCGTGACGGCGGTCGGCGTGCCATCAAGCTGATTGGTTCCCACCGTGTGACTCTTCTCTCCACTGGCATCGACGATATCGACCTGCGTGGTCAACTTGCCTTGGCCCGCGTCGCGGAAGGTGATGGTGACGCTTTGGGGCCGCGCCTCCGGCGGCATCGGCAGGCGCGAAACATCCACGGCCCATTGCCCCATCAGGGGTGCTGGCGGCTGCGCGAGCGCCGGTGATCCCTGCGTGGAAACCGCCATCAACAGCGTTGCCAAAAGCACTTTCATGGAAACCTCCTTTGTCGCCGATGTTTGCCCTGCCCTGTACCCGAATTATTTATGGCCGCGATCGATCCGACGGGCGACGAAAGCTACGTCTTACGGAAGCAGCGAAAGCTCGCCTTCGACTTCCACCGGGATATTGAATGGCAGTTCCGCCATGCCGACAGCGCTGCGTGTATGCGCTCCCCGTTCCGGCCCGAAGATCGCAATGATCAGGTCCGAGAAGCCATTGATCACGCTCGGTTGCTCGATAAATCCGGGGGCGGAGTTGACCATGCCGAAGACGCGATGCCAGCGCCGGATACGATCCAAGTCGCCGATGCTGCGCTTGAGACTTGCGAGCACGGAAAGCGCCACGAGACGCGCGGATTGGTAACCCTCGGCCACCGTGAGGTCGCTACCCAGCTTGCCGAAGGGAGGCGCCATCAGGCCATCGGCGCCTTGTGGCCCATGCCCCGAAAAGAACACGCGTGTGCCATCCACCTGCACGGCGTCGAACGGCAGGCGCAATCCGGCCGGCAAGGGGAAAGGCGGCGGCAACATTAGCCCCATGTCCGCTAGGCGTGCATCGATCTCGCTCACAGGCACTCCGTCGTCAAGAAGGCTGGTCGAGGGCCATCCTTTCAGACGGCTATCGCTGCGTCAAAGGCGAGCCGGCCAGAACAGCCCCTTCACTCCGGCATGGCTTGCAGCAGCGGCAGACGGCCGTCCTTGAGTATTTCATCAGCAAGCGCTGGATTGGCCTCCGCGACGGCACGCGACAACACTAGTGCGCCAACCATCTGACTGAAGAGTGCGATGGCTTTTTCCCGATTGGCCTGCGCGTTCTCGCTACCGATCATCTTTGCCAGCTGGTCGACGTTCCATTCCAACCCGCGCGCATAGGCCTGTCGCGCTTCTGTGCCGAGTCTGCGTACGTCGCCAGCGAACGCTGTCAACGGACAGCCTGCCTCGATGTTGGCCCGATGGTCGCTGGACAGGTACCAGTCCACGTACTGCTGCATGGGGTCGACGCCCTCCTCCGTGGATGCCTCGATACCTGACACCAGCAGGGCCGCGCCGTCCTCCATCGCCTTGTCCATCACGGCATCGACCAGGGCGTCCTTGGATTTGAAGTGGTTGTAGAAGCCACCCTGAGTGAAGCCAGCCGCCTTGGTCAGCTCCGCCAGCCCTACGGCAGCCACCCCGCGCTCGCGAAAGAGTTTCTCCGCGGCAGCGACGATTGCCTTTTTGTTTTCAATGGCTTGCTGCTTCGAGACGCCCATTGGTCACTCCTTTCCGGTAACTACCGGGCATACTTTTTCAAATCACGATGGCGATCACCATTGACATTTGGCGAAAGCAGGCTCATTGTAACTCATGTCAATGGTGATCACCATTGTGATTCATCCAAGGGCCTGAGGCAGCACGTCCCGCATCACGGTTGGACCCATGCCTGCGCCGGGGCTCGTCGAGATCCGTACATCCGTCATCCAAGAGGAAACGACCATGTCAAAGACGTCACCCGAGCAGAACAAAGCCCTGGTCCTGAAGGCGTTCGACACGCTGTTCAACCGGCGTGACTACGCCGCCGCCGAGCGCTTCTGGTCTGACAGCTACATCCAGCACAGCGCGCATATCGAGCCGGGCCGCGATGGCCTGTTCAACCTGATCCGCGCCATCCCCGACACGTTGCGCTACGAACACGGGCTGATTCTGGCCGAAGGCGACTACGTGATCGTGCATGGACGCTTCTCCGGCCATGGCCGCCCCGCCGCGTGGATTGCCGCGGACGTGGTGCGCATCGAGAACGGCAAGCTCGCCGAACACTGGGACGTGCTGCAAGACGAAGCCACCCAGGCCGAATCCAAGAGCGGACTGCCGATGTTTGGCAACCACTTCCCTGCTTAAACCTCAATCCAGGAGAACATCATGAAACTCTCAGGCCACACGATCTTCATCACGGGCGGCGGTTCGGGCATCGGGCGTGGGCTCGCCGAAGCACTGCACAAACGGGGCAACAAAGTGATCATTGCCGGTCGCCGGCGTAGCCATCTGGATGCGGTGATTGCCGCGAATCCAGGCATGGAGGCGATCGAGCTCGACATTACCGACCCAGCCAGCATTGAGCGCGTTGCGGCCACCTTGATCGCCGAGCACCCCGAGCTTGATGTGTTGATCAACAATGCCGGCATCATGCAGCCAGACACCGTCGCCGGAAAGGTCGACGACGCGCTGCTGACCGCCACCATCACCACCAATCTGCTTGGGCCGATCCGCATGACTTCCGCGCTGATCGAGCACCTCAAGCGCAAGGAAAACGCCGTGGTGGCGTACACCAGTTCCGTGTTGGCCTTCGTGCCGTTGGCGGTTACCGGTGTCTATTCCTCGACCAAGGCGGCGCTGCACTCCTACGTGCTGTCGCAGCGTTTCATGCTGCGTGGCACCGGCGTCCGCGTGTTGGAGATTGCACCACCGTGGGTGCGCACCGAGCTCATGAACAGCCAGGAGGCCGAGCAGGCCATGCCGCTGGATCAGTTCATCGCGGAAACCATCACCGTGCTGGGCACGGATGCGGATGAGATCCTGGTGGATGCGGCCAAGCCTTTCCGCGCCAACGTGGGTCCGAGCGAACACGACTTCGTGAACAACTTCAATAACCAGGCGCTTGCGTTGTTCGCTTCGTGAATGGACGACTGCACGTCGTCGCGCCTCAGAAACAACAAAGCCGGAACACCCCGCTACGGTGACGCAGCGGGGCGTTTCTTGTCTCACCCATCAACGCTAGCGTGATCGCGCGTCGCCTCCGGCGAGACGCTCTTTCAGGAACTCAATGAAGCGCTGTGTCTTGGCCGGAAGCAAGCGCGTTTCCGTAAGCGCGTACACCGGCACAGGCTTGCCATGCCATTCCGGCAATACGCGAACCAGCCGTCCCGCCGCCAGGTCATCCACCACCAGTTCGTCGGTGAGCATGGCGATGCCCATGCCGAGTATCGCCAGGCGGTTGATCAAGCCGACGTTGTTCAAAGTGAAGCGACTATGGATGTTGACCTGGGCTGATTCCTTTCCCCGGTGCAGCACCCACGGCCGTTCCCTGAGAATGTTGAAGCATTCGTGAGCTTCGAGATCGCGAGGTTCCAGCGGTAAGCCAGCCTGTTCGAGATAGCGCGGCGACGCGTACAAATGCGGAACGAACGACGCCAACGGGCGCGCGATCAAATTTGAGTTCACCGGCTCGCCGATGCGAATGGCAACATCGAACGGCTCGCTCACCAGATCCACCTGGCGCGGGGTCAGGTCGAAATCAAAAGTGATGCCGGGATAACGCCGCGCAAACTCGGCAATCAACGGTGCAATGTAGACCGTGGCGAAATCCACCGGCAATGAAGCGCGCAGCACACCGCTCGGCTGCGCCAGCATCTCGCCCAGTTGCTCGTGTGCCAGCCGCGCTTCATCGACGATGCGCTTGCAGCGCTCGAAGTACACCTGACCCGCCTCGGTCAACTCGACCTTGCGCGTCGTACGGTGCAACAGGCGAAGCCCGATGGCTTTTTCCAGGGCACTGATTCGCCGTGAGAGGGTGGAGTTGGGGACACCCGTCGCTTCGGACGCGCCCCGAAACCCCCGGGCTTTGGCGACTTCAACAAAGAGCGCCATGTCGTTGAGCAGCTCCATCCCATTGCTCCATTAGTGGATCAATCTTCTCCACTATACCCCGTTTATCCCATGAATGATTTTCTCCAAGATGTGCCCCAGCCCCACCCAGGAATCGTCGTGAAGCCAGCACTGCATACGAACGAGCCGTCATCCGAACCCATCGACGCGTATGCACATCCGTTTTTAGTGGCTTCCACCCCATTGGTCGCTCGCGTAACGCATCGGAGCACGGCTGCATCCCAACGAAGCCATGCCCCCGGCACATCACTTTCGAGGACTTCATCATGAACACTCTATTTTCTTCGGTTCGCGTCGGCGAACACGCCCTTCAGAACCGCCTCGCCATGGCCCCCATGACGCGCAGCCGCGCACAGTACGACGGCACGCCCGGCGACCTCGCCATCGAGTACTACGCACAACGCGCCGATCTCGGCCTGATCGTCACCGAAGGCACGCAGCCGTCGGACGATGGCCAGGGCTATCTCACCACGCCCGGCATCTATACCGATGCACACGTCGCTGGCTGGAAGAAGATCACGTCGGCCGTGCACGCCGAAGGCGGCCGTATCTTCATCCAGCTGATGCATGCGGGCCGCATGTCGCATCCCGACAACACGCCGCATCATCGCCAAAGCGTCGCGCCCTCCGCGATTGCACCAGGCGCGCCGATGTTCACGGCGAAGGGCATGCAGGACATCCCCACCCCGCGTGCGTTGACCACAGACGAGATCCGCCAGACTGTGGCCGATTTCCGCCATGCCGCGCGACGCGCGATCGATGCCGGCGCTGACGGTATCGAGATCCACGGCGCGAACGCCTACCTGGTCCACCAGTTCCTCGCCCCGAGCGCCAACACGCGCACCGACGAGTACGGCGGCTCCATCGAAAACCGCGCGCGCTTCGCCATCGAAGTGGCCACCGCCATTGCCGAAGAGATCGGCCCGCATCGCACGGCTATCCGCCTGTCGCCAGGCACCACCATGTGGGGCATCGACGAAGGCGCGGATGGCCCGGAGCTTTATCGCTACCTGGTGACGCAACTCGATAAGCTGGGCCTGGCCTACCTGCACATCATGCATTTAGGCAATGACGCCTTGCTTGCCGATCTTCGCCAGCGCTGGAAGTCGTCACTGATCCTCAACCGACCGGGCCGAGTGCGCGAGCAGATCGGTAGCGATGTGACCTCGGGCTTGGCGGATCTGGAATCCTACGGGCAAATGGTCCTGGCCAATCCGGATTTCATCGACCGACTGAAGACGCAGGCTCCGATGAACGAAGCCGACCGCAACACCTTCTTCGGCGGCGGCGCGCAAGGCTACGTCGACTACCCCGCATTGAGCGAAGCGGTCACCGCATAAAAGGGACTGCATGGATAGCGCCGGGTGCGCGTGTGCGCACCCGCTGCGCGCCAGCACGTCAACAAGCACGTCAACATGGGAGACAATATCGAGCTCCCTCCTTGTTTGACGGCTGGATATGGACATCAGTGGCGCCCCTCTTCTGACCACGCCCATCACGAAGGCCATTCTGAAGGGTGTTGTGGAGCTCGAAGCCACGACGCATGGGTGGCTGCCGCATCGCCTGCCCGCCTGGGCACGCCGTCAGTCAGGTGATCCACAGTTGCTCATGGTGGAATCGCAGCCGTCAGGCGTCCGCCTAGTGTTTCAGAGCGAAGCCACGGTGATCGAACTCGACGTGATACCGACGCGGCGCGTCTATGTCGGCCTTCCGGAACGCTTGCCAGGCATCTATGACTTGATGGTAGATGGCCAGCCAGCAGCGCAGGCCAGTGCGAACGGCGGCCACACGATCCGCATCGACATGGCCAACGGCACCATCACGAAGATCGATGGCCCCATCACCACCGTGCGTTTCGAAGGCTTGGCAGCTCAGCGCAAGACGCTGGAAATCTGGCTGCCGTTCAACGAAACATCCGAGCTGGTCGCCTTGCGCACGAACGCGCCTATCGAGCCCGTGATGGAAAGAAAGCCGATATGGCTGCACCACGGAAGCTCGATCAGCCAGGGCTCCAACGCCGAACGCCCATCGGAAATCTGGCCGGCTCTCGTTGCGCGCCATCGTGGCCTGGACCTCGTCAATCTGGGCTTTGGCGGCAGCGCGTTACTCGATCCGTTTACAGCGCGAACCATGCGCGATATCCCGGCCGACTTCATCAGCGTGAAACTGGGCATCAACCTGGTCAACACCGATGTCATGCGGCTTCGCGCCTTTGGCCCCGCTGTGCACGGCTTTCTCGACACCCTGCGTGATGGCCACCCTGATACGCCACTGCTGGTCGTTTCACCGCTTTACTGCCCCATCCATGAAGACACACCGGGTCCCGGCGCGTTCGATCTCGATGCGTTATCGAAAGGCAAGGTGGCTTTCCGTGCCACGGGCAAGGAAGAAGATAAGGCACAGGGCAAACTGACGCTGACGGTGATACGCAACGAACTGTCCCGCATCGTGCGGGAGCGCTCGCTTACGGATCCGAACCTCCATTACCTCGACGGCTTGGCACTCTATGGCCCTGCCGATGTTGAGGAGCTCCCCCTGCCCGACCGACTTCATCCGGATGCAGCGACCCATCGCCGCATCGCGGAACGGTTCACGCGTAGTGCCTGGGGCAATGGCGGCGCATTCGAGCAGCACGAAACCTGAGCGCAGGCTTCCAGGCGCAACGTACAGCGCCGATGATCGCAACCGCTTAAGATGGGCACATGCACAACCCTGCCGACCTGTTTGCTTCGACACTGCCTGACCAGCTGACATCACCGGGATTCGCCTTCGTGGAAGGTGACACCATGCAGCCATTGCTCACGTCGCTGGGCGAGCTGACCGATTGGCCCGCTTTCGTGGAGAGCTGGAACCACCTGGAGCCCGATCAGTACCTGGCCGCCAAGGGACGTTTCCGCCGTCGGCGTCACGCGACGTTTTCCGCAAAAGCGGACGGCGGCGTGGTACCCGAGCCGCATCAGGCTCATTTTCAGAGCCTGCAGTACAACACGCTTCAAGGGGATATCGAGCGCTGGTTCGACCCCATCGCCACGTCGGTGGCCGACGGCGCCACGCTACGCACCATTCTCCGCTTCTGCCACGAGCTCTTTGGCAAAGCGGCGCCATCCACGCGTCGCTGGCACATCGAGGTGCACCAGTTCCGCATCGAGGCCTCTGCCGAGACGGCCGGCGAGCCCACCCCAGAAGGTAGCCATCGCGACGGCGTGGACTACGTACTTGTGCTGCTCGTCAACCGAGAGAATATCGCCAGCGGAACCACCACCATCCATGCACCGGATGGGCGGTTGCTGGGCGATTTCACGCTGACCCATCCCCTAGATGCTGCGCTCATCGACGACCACAACGTGTATCACGGTGTGACGCCGGTAAGGCCGCTAGAAGCAGGCAAACCGGCGTGCCGCGATGTGCTGGTGGTGACGTTCAAGGCCGCGACGCCCCAGCCTGAGTAACCGGCGGCATCAGCGCGAAACCGGTATATCGAGATAGCTGCTTTCCATCCAGCGAATCTCCAGAGGCGCACCGGCGTCGGCGACGACCTCGTCGCTGACATCCTTGCCTGAGCCATAGTTGATCTGCTGATGGCTTCCCTTGACGACGCCGATGACCGCCACCAGGCGGCTGCCCGGCTGCATGAGTCGGCTGGTAAGCCTGCCGTTCTGGAAATCCACGCTTTGCCGGCCCGGCACCAACAGGGAGCGATGGGTGCGGTCCTTGATGTAGCTGAGTCGCGCCAGATACCACGAAAGCTGGAAGTATCGCCCGTCAGCCATCTGCTCATACAGAGCAATGGAAATGTCCGCATCTTTCTTGTTGATCACGAAGTCGAGCTTGCCCGAAAACAGGCCACTGAATTCAGTCGCCTGATCTAGCGGTTGGCTCACGAAGACCAACGCATTCCGTCGATCGATCGTCTTATCGATAATCCCGTCGGGCGATGTGGCATCGACGTCGCTTCGGTCAGCCATGTCCACGCTGAGCGTGCCCGCCACGGCATTCGCCTTGCCTTGCTCAGTCAGCGCGTAGTCGCTGCTGCCCTGCCGCGTCCCGAGGTAAAGGCGCATCGTGCCGCTATGCATCGCATCCAGCGACGGCGCGTGCTTCCAGGCGTTAGCGCCCATCACTTCGTAGTTCACCGTATCGGCGAGAACGCTGGGCTTGGGCCCATGGCGCAGCACATAGTCGAACCACTGGTAACGCAACACCTTGCCGATGTTGATATGGGCCACCGGGTCGATGGTATAGCCGTTCAACACCGGCCAGGCGGCGCGCTGCGCACCAATATGGTTGTAAGGGCCGATAACCAGATAGTGCTCCGCCTTCGGGTTATAGCGGTGGTGCTGCGTGAAGTAGTAAAGCGCACCGATCTGCCCGCCATCGTAGTAACCCGTGGTGGTCAGCACGGGGATGTTGATGGATGCAAACTCTTCCTTGTACGGAATCATCGCTTGCCAATAGGCATCGTAGGACGGGTGATCCAGCCAACGGTCAAAGATCGGGTTAGGTGTGCCATCGATCTTGTCCATATCCCGGTATGCGCGTCCACTGACATACCAGGCACGGTTAAGCCGTTGCCAATGCGCCTGATCATCGTAGTAGGTCTGGTCCAGCCCTTTGGAGCGCATGACGTAAGGCACCCATGGGTAGACGAAGTTGAGGAAGACATTTCCCTCCATTGGGACATCGATACCCGGCGCTGCCGTTACGGACGGCATCAAGGCCCGGAGTGCCGCGGGCAGGTGCTTGGCGGCCGCCCATTGCGTAAAGCCGTTGTAGCTACCGCCATACATGCCGACGCGGCCGTCACTCCAGGGCTGCCGACTGATCCATTCGATGACGGCATCCGCGTCCGCACCGTCATGTTCGTAGGGCACCTGCTGCGCAGTGCTTCTGCCCATGCCGCGCGTGTAAGCAACAACAGCGGCGTAGTCGTGCGCGGCGGTCAACCTGGCCTCGGCCATGCCCCAGAGGGGGTTCGCGTACACCGTAAAGCCCAACAACGTGGGCCTCTTTTCCGTGGAATGGCGAGGCCGCACAACGATGGCATTGACGTTGGCGCCATCCGGTGTGTCGATGAGTACGTCGGCCATGTCATAGCGGCGCTGATCGTCTTCGTGTATCAGCGCCGCACTAGCTATTTGCATACGCTGCAAGGCGCGGGCCGCCAGAAACTTTTCTACGACGTCCAGCGCATCGTTTGGCGCCAGATCGTGCTTTCCCTGCAGTCGGCCGTACGCGTCCTTGAACTCACCCTGCGCTTCCTCCACGGAGGGCCCATAAGGATCTTTCGGCGACCCGAACGCATTGATGGCCAGCGCCGCACCAAGATCATCCAGCGACCGAAACACGCTGCGAAACGCGTCCGGCATGGCCTGTTCGAAAGTTTCGTGCCGCCGCTGCGCTTCTTCGCAGGTACGTGCGTAAACACGATAGAAGATCGCGTACGCCTCGCCCGACGTATCCAGCGCCTGCCGGCTCTGATGCTGCAGGGAAATCAGCGTTTCCTCCGCGCCAGCATAGTCGCCAGACGCCAGCTGAAGGTGTGCTCTCCCTGCAGCCGCCTTGCGCGGATCGCGTTCGTGAAAGTCTGAAAGGGTCTGCTTAGCCAGCGTACTTATCGCTTGGTCCTGCGCCACATCATTGGGCAACGGTGGAAGGTCAGCGGCATGCACAACCGTCAGCGAGGCGAACAACACGAACACGAAAACGGCAAGGTTACGCAACATGCGGACATCCTTGGTTTCAACAGCGTGGTGATTCCTTGGGGAGCGACTTCGCGGCAGCAACGCTTGAGGCAACCAGCCCCCTTCGGTCGAAAGGATGCGCCTCGAAACGCGGGCAAGAATAGCGTGATCCATGGTCGGCCATGAAAGCCACCCGCAAATCGCCATGATTCAAGCGCCCCGATGCCACCTGCCCGGCATCCAATACGATGCCCTGGCAACGTGAACGAGAGGTGTCACTTGGCTGATCCATGGCTGCAGCATCCGCTGATCCTGAAGGGCCGGCGGATCGAACTTCTTCCTCTCGACGAGGAATCGCTGGGACCCCTCTTCGCTGTCGCCAACGATCCGGATATCTGGCGATTGACGTCCGTGGACTACTCGGACCCCGCGGTGTTCTATCCCAACTTCAGGGCCGCGCTTGGCGAAAGAGCAACAGGCAAGGCATATCCCTTCCTCATCTGTCTGGCAGGCAACGGACGTATCGTCGGCACGACTCGGCTGCTCGATATCGATCCTCACAACAAGAAGATCGAAATTGGCGTCACCTGGATCGCCCGCGAGTTCTGGGGACGCCACGTCAACCAGGAGTGCAAGCAACTGCTGCTCCAGCATTGCTTCGAGCAGCTTGGCGTCAATCGCGTCCAATTCAGGGCGAAGGCAGACAACGCCAGATCACGCCGTGCACTCGAAAAAATCGGGGCGACGTTCGAAGGCATCCTGCGCAAGGACAAGATCGAACCCAACGGCAATCCCCGGGATACCGCGTTCTACAGCATCCTGCGCGATGAGTGGCCCCACGTGAAGGTCGAGCTGATCAAACAACTTGCTCGTGCCGATGAAACAGCATCCGACTAGCGGCCACGCCCACCGTGGCGTCGAGCATGGGCGCCCGCGTTCTTTTTCTTGCCGCGCTGGCCGTCCACACAGCCCCATCTGCTTGTTCAGGAAAGAAACCACCTTCTCAACTTTCCCCTTTCGACGCCGATAAAACGGGAGCGCGGAGTCATCGGCTCCGGATCCCGGAGCAAGTATGTTGGTCCTCATCGGTGCGGTGGTCGTGCTCGTTTGCGTGCTAGGCGGCTTCGTGCTGTCGCACGGACAGATTCTTGCGTTATGGCAGCCGTATGAGTTGCTGATCATCGGCGGTGGCGCCGTGGGTGCCTTTCTTTCGGCCAACCCGCCCAAGGTCGTAAAGGCGGCAATCAGCGACGCCATCGGTCTATTGAAGGGGCCCAAATACAAGAAACAGGATTACGTGGACCTGCTGTCGATGCTCTACGACCTGTTCAGCCTCATTCGCAAGGAGGGCTTGCTCGGCGTGGAGGAACACATCGAGGATCCACAAACCAGCACGCTGTTCTCCGCCTATCCGCGCCTGCTGCGCGAGCACCACCTGATCGAGTTCACCACGGACTGCCTGCGCCTGATGGTGGGCGGCAACATGAATCCGCACGAGCTGGAACAGCTCATGGATGTGGAGCTGGAAACTCACCATCACGAAGCTATCGCCCCGGCATTGGCCATGACCAAGCTGGCCGACGCCCTGCCCGGCTTCGGTATCGTGGCGGCGGTACTCGGCATCGTCACGACCATGTCGCAGCTCGACGGCGACACCTCGCGCATCGGCATGCACATTGCCGGCGCGCTGGTCGGCACCTTCCTCGGCATCCTGCTCTGTTACGGCTTCATCGGCCCGCTGGGCGCCGCCATGGAGAATCGGGTGCAGGAGGATGGCAAAGCCTTCGAGTGCGTGAAGATCGCCCTGCTGGCCAACCTGCGCGGCTACAACCCCAAGGTGTCGGTGGAGTTCGCGCGCAAGGTGCTCTCCTCGCAGTCGCGTCCGCGTTTCCAGGATCTGGAAGAGCACCTGAAAGCGCCACGAGCCAAGGCGGCCACGTGAGCGAGCAAGGCGAACTCCCACCCATCATCATTCGCCGCGTCAAGCGGAAGGGACACGGCCACCACGGCGGTGCCTGGAAAGTGGCATACGCGGATTTCGTCACCGCGATGATGGCCTTCTTTCTGGTGATGTGGCTGATCGGCGTGGGTACGCGCCAGCAACGCGCGGCGATCTCGGAGTACTTCAAGAACCCGAGCATGACGCAGGGCAACGCCACCATGGCCCCACCGGGGCGCTCCGGCCCGGGCGGCGCCAGCAACAGCATGATCAAGCTCGGCGGCGCGATGGACCTGCCGCACGGCCCGGGACGCGACAGCAAGGGCGCGGCGGCGGCCAGCGTCGACCCGAAAGAGATCGAGAAAGAAGCGCGCAAGCAGGAACGCGCGCGGCTTGAAGAACTGATGCAACAACTTCAGGCGGCCATCCAGAGCAGCCAGGCGCTCGCCCCGTTCAAGGACCAACTGTTGCTGGATATCACGCCCGAAGGCCTGCGCATCCAGATCGTGGACAAACAGAACCGCCCCATGTTCGACCTCGGCAGCGCTCAGCTAAGGACGTACACCACGGCGATCCTGCAGGAGCTCGCCGGCTTCATCAATCGCGTGCCCAACCGCATCAGCCTTTCCGGCCATACCGACGACGCGCCTTACAGCAGCGATCATCACTACAGCAACTGGGAGCTGTCCGCGGACCGCGCCAATGCGGCGCGCCGTGCCCTTCTCTCCGGTGGCCTGGCTGAAGACAAAATCGCGCGCGTCGTGGGGCTGGCCGCCTCGGTACCGTTTGATCGCACCAAGCCCGGCGACGCGATCAACCGCCGCATCAGCATCATCGTGATGAACCGGCAGGCGGAGGAAGCCTCGCTATCGCAGGAAGCGGGACCGGCCGGAGACACGACCGCCGCATCCTCATTGCCTGCTGTCACACAGGTTGTCGCCACCGCACCGGCTGCGGTCGCCATAAGCACCACCGAGGTCGCCGCGCGCCCCCGCCCCAGGTCACCCTGAAAAGTGACGAGAGTTTGCTAATTATCCCATCGAGCACCGAATCGGCGGAGCTCGCTCGCCAGCGCATCGATATCGTTCTTGCCGTCATCGTGAAAGATCGCATGCATCCCCAACGTGCGCGCCATCACCACGTTGGGCTCGCTGTTGTCGATAAAAATGCACTGCTCAGGTGTTGCGCCAGCACGAGACATCGCGCTCAGGAAAATTTCCTGCCCGTGCTTGCTGCTACCGATTTCCGCGGAAGCGACAATCGGATCAAACAAGGCGTCCAGGTTTTGATACGCCCGCAGATGATCCATTCGATCGATAGGGTTGTCGGTAATGATCCCGATCGAATGGTTGGCCTGGAGTTTCCGAGCTAACGAAACCATGGGCGCGTTCAACGGCGTGCTCTCGAACGCCTCGAAAAGCAGCCGGATATCCAGATCCGCGCCAAGCGTCTCGCACACCCCAGGCCAGATCTCGGCATGACGCACCTTGCCTGTGAACAGCGCCCCTGCGTAAGGCTGCAAGGCTGTGCTGATACTTGAAAACGCGACGCCGCTGGCTTCGCTTAGATAACGACATGTCGTCAGCGAACCGTTCTTGTCGGTGGTGAGGACACCGTCGTAGTCAAAGAAAATCGTCCTGATCATTGCGTTCTCCTTTCGGCCGACGTGGCCATGCTTCACCGGCGAGTGTACGGAAGCGGTCTTCATACTTCTTTACATACCGTACATACCACAGCCAAACCGACGATCTAGCGTGGTGTCCCGCACGTTCCGTGCGCCCGGACAACGCGAAAGGATCGCCATGACCACCCGTATCGAATCGTTGCCATACCCCGCACAGCATCAAGCGGAAACCATGCCGACCGGTGGCGAGGCCCGCCTTGCCGGGCTCGCCATCCTGGCGAGTGCCATCGTTTCCACCGCAACGGTCGCACTGGATCGCGGCGCCAGTGGTAACACCACTCAGGAAATCCTGCAGAGCCTGGTGCAGATTCAGTCGTGGCACCAGAACGTACACGTGGTGGCCATGGCCTGCCTATGCGGCCTGATGTACGGCTACGCCGTACTGTCCCAGCGGCTGGATGTGCGCCGGCCGGCCGTACTGATCGGGCTCACCACCTACGCCTTAGGCAGCATGTTGATGCTGCTTGGCACGATTCTCGATGGCTTCATCAGCACAGGCATTGCCGCGGATTTCGTCAACGGCACGCCGGAGGCACAACAGGCCGCTCGCTGGATGATCCACGTGGTCGAATCCATCGCCTTGACTGATATCGCGCGTGTCGCGTGGGTACTGCAATCGGTCGCGGCAATCGCATGGTCCTTTGCCTTGTTGCGCGACGCTGGCATACGACGTGTGGTGGGGTGCATTGGCCTGATCGCGGGAGGTCTACCGGCGATGCTGGTGATCGCCGCCGGATCAAAGATGGATCTCAGCGTGGTCATCGGCACCTTGTTGCTGCAGGCCATATGGAACGTTGCCGTGGGCGTGCTGATGTTGCGCGATCGCTCAACCACCTGACGCGATTCCTGCCGCGCCCTATTTCTTTGCCTCACCTTCGCAAAGCGCTCAAGCACCAGGTTTGCGCTCTGCCTGGTCGAAACGACCGACCCACCACAGGAGAAACACCATGACGATCACTCCGAACATCTCAAAGAACCAAACGCTGCGCACTGCACTTCTTGGCTTTATTGGCGGCATCTCGCTGGCGGCTGGCGTCGCCGTGCTCGCCAACGATGGTGGCGTTGCCGCCATGCATCACATGTCCGCTCCTATGTCCCCGGCCGACATGGCCGCGCATATCAACAAGGTATGCCAGCACATCTATGTCGAGATCGATGCAACAGACGTCCAAAAATCCACGCTGGACCCGATCTTCAAGCAAGCCGCGGCCGATCTGCTGCCGATGTTCCAGCAACTGCACACGGGTCACTCGCAGGTGCTGAGTCTACTGCTGGCCCCCACCCTCGACCGCACCGCACTGGAACAGGCAAGTGCTGCGCAGATCGCCGTGCAAGGCCAGATCACGCAGCGCCTGACCCGGCTGGTGGAGGACAGCAGCACCGTGTTGACGCCCGATCAGCGGCAAAAGCTTGTCACCCACTTGACCCAGCACATGGCGGCGAACGGGGCGATGCATGGTTGAAAGCATTGGCCGGCGGCTATGATGCGGCTTTCGCGCTAGAGCGACATCCATGAGCGAACGCATCCTGGTTGTAGAGGACGATCCGCGTCTGGCCAGCATGCTGGACGAATACCTGCGCAATCAGGGGTATGTGGTGTCACAGGCGGCAACCGGGGCGCAGGCGCTGGAACGACTCGGCGCAGACGCCCTGGATGCCGCCATTCTCGACCTGATGTTGCCGGACATGGATGGGCTCGACGTTTGCCGCAAACTGCGCGAGCGATCCGACCTGCCTGTGCTGATGCTCACGGCGCGAGGGGATGCGATCGACCGCATCGTCGGCCTGGAGATCGGTGCCGACGACTACCTGCCCAAGCCCTTCGAGCCGCGCGAATTGCTCGCCAGACTGCGCGCCATCCTGCGTCGGCGCACGGTGCCCGCCACGGGGGCAACGAAGATGCTGGTGTTCGGCCAGTTGGAGATCGACGCCGATGCGCATGCGGTGAAAGTCGCGGGACGGGAAGCCGACCTCACCAGCTACCAGTTCGAACTGCTGCTCGCACTGGCGCAGCACGCCGGGCGCGTGTTGTCGCGCGAGCTATTGATGGACCTGGTGCGTGGCGAGCAGCCGGATGCGTTCGACCGCTCCATCGATGTGCATATCTCACGCATTCGTGCAGCGATCGAAGACGACCCCAAGTCGCCCAGGCGCATCATCACGGTACGCGGTGCCGGTTACTTGTTCGCGCGCAAGCAGGATTGAGCCCCATGACGCGCCTCTACCTGCGCATTTACCTCACGGTGGTGGCCAGCCTGCTGGTCTACGCTGCCGCTTTCGCCTGGGTCTGGCACAGCAAGGGTGGTCCATACGACACGGCGATGCATTCTCAGGCACAGGTCATCCTCAATGCTCTGCCGCCGGCACAAGCGCCCGCGACAGAACAACAGCAGACCCTTGATAAGTTGGCGAAGGGAATGCCAGTACGCCTGACATTGCTGGATGATTCCCGACGGCTAATTGCCGAGTCGGATGGAAGACGGCGTACCGATGATCAGCGCACTCTGCCCCGTTCGGGCGAGTCGCTATGGACGCTGCATTTGCCTGATGGTCGCTGGCTACAGGCCAGCCTCCCGCCAGATGGGCATCAGCCGTTGCATGTATTGCTGCTGAGCCTTTTGACCTTGGCCGCCATCATCGGTGTTCTGGTATTGCCGGTAGTGCGCCGGATCACCGGCCGCCTGGAGCGACTGCAGCGGGCGGTGGAATCGCTGGGCGCTGGCGACCTGCATGCCAGGGTTGCGGTAGAAGGCCACGACGAAGTGGCGCGTCTGGCAGGCAGCTTCAATCAGGCGGCCGATCGAATCGAGGCGCTGGTCGACCACCAGAAGGCCCTGCTGGCCAACGCCTCGCACGAGCTACGCACGCCACTGACACGCATCCGCCTTGCACTGGAACTCATCGGGCCCCGTATCGATGAGGATCGACGCGATGGCTTGCAACAGGACATTGGCGAGCTGGATACCTTGATCGACGAAATCCTGCTGGCCAGCCGCCTCGAAGCGTTGCCACATCTGGAAGCGACTGAACCGGTCGATCTACTGGCACTCGCTGCCGAAGAATGCGCGCGCCGCGACGGTATCGATCTGGAAGGAACACCAGTGACGGTGAAAGGTGACCCGCGACTGTTGCTTCGTCTATTGCGCAATTTGCTGGATAACGCCAGCCATCATGGGTTGCCACCCATCCAGGTGCGATTGCAGCGCGCAGAAGACCGTGCCGAACTTGTTGTACGCGATCACGGCCCCGGGTTGCCAGAAGACGAGTTTCACCGCGTGTTCGAGCCGTTCTATCGAGGTAGCGCCGCACGCGACCGTGCGGGCACGGGATTGGGACTTGCGCTGGCGCGCCAGATCGCACGTCACCACGGTGGCGAGCTTAGTTGCCGACACGAACCGGATGGCGTCTTTGCATTCGTGCTGTCGATACCCGCGGTGATGTGACGCGGTGTCAGGCAGTCGGATCTGAAAAGCGAGACCACATCCGTTTCGAAAGCGGCTTCACAGCATCTCCGCTCTAAGAACGCGGCTTCGCCATCGCTGGCTTGCGAAAGCGTTGGCGTTGGCTCGAAAGAGCACACTCAGCACCATCGCTCCCTCCGATAGAACGCGTCGCTAAAGCGAGATGCCAGCCCATCGTTTGGTATCCCTACACGCTTCCCACCAAAGATGTAAGAGGGCATCGAGCTACGGAATGACGCCATGCCCCGAAGCTTTTAACATTAAGCAGCACAAGGAGGCGTAACGTGGATTATCTCGTTGACGCCAGGTGCACTATGGAAAAGATCGATAAGCCGCTTTCGACGGTCGACATCCACGCGGTCTACTCGGGAGGCAAAACGACCCGTCTAGTCGACGAAAAGCAGTCGTTTCGATCGACCAGCCAGTTTGACCGCGACCCGGCTCATACTGGTCAGGCACCGCAGCATCCTACCCAGGGTAGAAAGCCCTATCGCAAATAGTCGGCTCTCGTTGGCTGCGATGGCTTGCATTGCAGCCAACTGCATAGGGAACGGCGTTTTACACATGCTGGGGTACACTGCCTTATGAATGACCCCCAACGCCCTTCCTTGCCGCAACAACACGTTGGGCCAGATCTGGAACCGGGCGAGCCTCTCGCCCATGCTCCCGTAACCAAGCTCCGTTCAGGGCGTGCGCACTGTTCCACGTGCCAGGCGGGATGTTGCCGCCTCACTGTCGTCGTGCAACCGGACGACCGCGTACCTGATCACCTCACCACCCAGTCACCCGAAGGTCTTCACGTCATGAAGCATGGGGAGGACGGGTGGTGCGTGGCGCTGGACAGGACGCACATGAACTGTGGCATCTATGAGATGAGGCCGGCGGTATGCCGCCGTTTCGCCATGAATGGCCCTTACTGCAAAGCCATCTATGCGGATTGGAACAATGCTGTCGCCGCGAATCCGCGGGGCGCGCCCGTCGCATAGCTTCTGCTTTTTTCTGCAACACCGGCGAATGCACCGCAGGAGCTCGGCCACACATCACCACAGACGAGGACGTTCCATTGGCAAAACCAAACTATTCCTTCGAAAAGCGCCAGCGCGAAATCGCAAAGAAGAAAAAGCAGGACACCAAGCAGGCGAAGAAGGAAGCATCACGCGATGGTGCCAAGACACCATCCACCGCAAACGCATCAACCGCCGAGCGCACCTGAGCGCCATCGGCGAATGGAGCATGCGCTGACCCCAGACATCACGGGCGCGTTTGCGGCAAAAAAAAACCCGGCACATGGCCGGGTTTTTTTAGGTGGAGCCGGGGGTGGTTAGACCACCTGGACCTGCTCTGCCTGCAGGCCCTTCTGGCCCTGGGTCACAACGAAGGAGACCTTCTGACCATCGACCAGGCTCTTGAAGCCCGACGACTGGATCGCGCGGAAGTGCACGAACACGTCGTCGCCGCCCTTATCGCGGCTGATGAAGCCAAAACCCTTGGCATCGTTGAACCACTTCACCGTACCGGTTTCTGTCTGAGACATGTTTAATTTCCTTGGAGCAAGTTAAGCCGCAAAACGGCGGAAAGGCTGGTCGCAAGGAGGAAGGCGGTACAACGGTGTAGTGGAACTGCGACCTACAGCATCGGGCCACGATTCATGGTGACCCCTGAAACTCAGCTCGTGAAAGATAGGGCTCATTGGCTCAAAGTGCAAACGCTAGTCGCTTTGAGATACCCCTTACCCTAGGGATTCTTCTGTCGGCACAGCCACTTATCCGGAAGTTCCTGCAACTCGACCGCGTCTGCTTTCAGTCCAAAGTGGATCGCCTACCCGGCATCAAGAAGCGTTATTGCTCGTCCGCCGAGCCCTCGATTGCCCCCAACGCCTCGCGCCGGCAGGTCCAAACCATGTTCAAAAACAGGCCGCCAAGGCACCTTGGAACGATCCAACCAGTAAAAAAACGCGATCAAAGAACGCCAAGATCCAAACGGACGTGAAGGCAAATGGGTAGCGACGGGTCGTGGCCATGCCGAACCTTCCGGATCACGTACGGTGAAACACCCATCGCCCTACTCCCAAGACAGGCATCAAGCGCCACTTGGTTCAGTCGAAGAATCGCAAGATCCTGAGGGTCTGCATCTACGATCACCAACTAGGCCTCAAGAACCCATATCCGGAATGGTCGCAGCCGCGAAAGGCGCGATCACCGTCCAGCACATGCGCTCATACAAACCGCGACCGTCTTCGGTGGCCACCAGGAGCTGTTGGCTGGTGAAGAACTTCTTCGCGGATCCAAGAGCACTCATGACGGCAATGCCCAGCCCCTTTCGCCGATGATCCGATGCAGTCTCGATACGATCGTAAATGAAGACATCCTCGGTTTCCGCGGCACTGCCGCTGGCGGCCAGATCACCATCCTGTGCGATGACGTGAACTTGAGTAACCGCGCCGTCCTGATGAAATTCCATGCGATAGCCGTCAGGTAAAGCAGTTATTTCACGGATGATCGCCGTAGCCCTCATAAAGTAATTCGCCGGCTGAATCTCCCACCGCGCGGGCAATGCACTTCGCAATTCATCGTTGGTGCCGCACAGCTTCAGATAGTGCTTTGGCGCTGTGATCTCAGATGCGACGCCATACAACCCATCGCAAAGCTGAGGAAATACCCAGCGCCTCACTTCCTTCTCCGAATGGGTATCCACCCTGAAGCCTCCACGATCGTGGACAGGAGGCGGGGACTTCCTTGCCATCGAATGCGCCGCTTGCCACGCAAAAACAAGTTCTGGATCGAGATAGGGCTTGGCCATCGTTAGTTCCATGCGGTAGCTGGCTTGGGTGAGGCATGCGTTGCCTGGTGATCCCTTGCATGGGTCAGGCCCATGTCAAAAACGGCTCACTCACTGCTGAAGATTCCACTTGGTAATCGCCCGAACCTCGCGCTCGAAGCCGAGCACGCTGACCGCCGCCGTATCGAGCGCCAGATGCGCGCCTAGCGATGGTCCGCCGGTTACCCATACGGCGGCGAGCGTGCGCAAGAAATGCGCGTGTGAGAACAGCGCAATGCTGCTTACATCGCGGCTCAGCAAGCGATCAATAAGAGCCTGCGCACGCGCGCCCACCTGCATGGCGTTCTCGCCGTCGGGAATGGGGGACGTCCACACGGACCAGTCAGGCACTTGCTCGCGGATATCTGCCGTCTTGCGCCCTTCGTAGATGCCGTAGTTCCACTCGTGCAGCTTAGGCTCGATCTGGGCCTTGTCACCCAGGCCGGCAAGCCGGCACGTTTCAATGGCGCGCTGCATTGGACTGGTCAGCACCAGGTCGAACGTCTGCCCCGCGAGTAGCGGCACGAGCGCCAAGGCCTGCTTGCGGCCCTGCTCGGTCAATGCGATGTCGGTCGTGCCGGTGTGCTGACCGGACTTGCTCCATTCGGTTTCGCCGTGGCGAATCAGCCAGATGTGTGGGCCAGGCTTAGAGGTTATGTTGCTCATGAAAGTCCAATGGAAAGATCATGAGCGTTATTGTGCGCCTTCGGCCCAGGCGTCGTCCTCAAAGCCCAGATGATCTCCGCCCTACCCTGCTGCCCGCATTTCCTGGGACATCAACTCTCGTGATGCGTGACTAGGTGTTGGCGAACAAAAGATAGTGAGCGCCCACGGAACGATCCACCGTCAATGGCACAAACAGCTCGCCATTCATCGCAAAGACACCATCTGGCGGCACAACCTCACCACAGACCAGAGCAGCGCCGGGCTGTGCCCGGATGATCGCAATGAAGCTATTGCCGTCGTCAGAATAGCTACCCATGCCCATCGCATCATGCCTATCCGTCGATGGAGCGAAGTAAGCGCGAACGGCGTCGACGGTCATGGGCATGTAGACCTCGATGTGGTCCTGCCAGATGTCTTCGTCCTCCTCGTACATCCACATGCCGTAGCCATCGTCCTGACGGTCGATGAATACCTGTTGGTCCACCTGCGTGCGATAGCCCCCGATGAAACTGTCGTAGGCGCTCAAGTCATCGAGGGGCGGGAAAATGAAAGCGTTCAAATACTGCCTCCTTCCAACAGAAAATTAGAAACTGATGACTAACGCCCGACAACTGAATAAAAGCCATCAGACCAAGGCTCATTAGGGGATTCGGTCCGCTTCTGGTCGGACAGCCCCGACGATCATCTTTCTCGAAAGACGATCGCCAAACGCCAAAATTAGCGGTGCGCTTAGCGCCTGCGCTGAATTCAGTGATCAGCTTCCGCTGGCTGAGTACGGGTGCTTTCAGGTGCAGATATCACGCCTTCTATCCATTGGATGTAGCTTGAGATACGAACGGCGTACACGACTTCGCCGTAGAGGCCTTCAACGAATGGGCGACCCGGCGCCCATTTTTTCCAGAAGGGATGGTCCAGCGGATACTTGCCCCAAGAGGCCAGGCCGACGAGTTGCCTTGAACTCCCTTCTCCGACGAGCAAGGGGCCACCACTGTCACCGCTCCCCGTGATGCCTTCAAGCGGCAGCGCGGACGCTGGCGGGTCAAACCGATACCAAACATAGCGTGCGTCGTCACCCACAATCACGTTGAAGGCATGGCGTAAAACAGTGCGATGCGCGCTGCCAGGTTCCTGCCCCTTGGTGCCATTGCCTGTGGCGCCCTTGCCCATAAGCTCTACGGTCATCCCCCGTTCTTTGTTCCCTCGATAGAGCGAAACTGGGGTTACATCCGTCACGGGCGACGCAAGTTCAATCAGCGCGATGTCGTTAGACGATGCGAGAAATGCAGACACCTTGGACAGGTCGCCAGACGCCAACGCCTCCGCGACTAATTCTTCGGGCAGTTTCTTGTAGCCGGGATACGTGATGACACGTTTGACCTTGCGCGCCACGCCACCGATAGATACGTCATCGTCCATGCCTTCCATTTGCATGGGCGCTGCGTGGGCTGCGGTGACGACCCACTGAGGTGCAATCAAGACGCCATGCCCCTCTCCGGGCATATCTACCAGTGCGGGGAATGCAGAAACCGGGGCTCGATACTTGGCATCATCAACGTCCGCCCTGATGACAACGGCTCCGACAGCGGTCGATACAGCCAACAGACAAAAGGCGAGGCTCCATTTCATTGATCCATCCTCATGGTTCTCCAGAATCACAATGGCGATGTACGCCCTTGTGCGACCGCTGCAAGGATAAAAGTAAACGTCAGAGTGCTTTTCCGCGGCTTAAGGCTACGTGCTAGTTTCCTCACAGCACGCGGCCGAAAAACAAAATCGCCTGCCAGGCGCCAGCAAATGCGGGGTATGGCGCTCCCACCACTCCGCAGCCGATGGTGAGTGTGCTCGCAGCGATTCAATCGCCGCCAACACATCAACGGCGTAGGCCACCGAGGGTTGTTCCACCACGGGAATGCCTACCCAGCGCTTGATACGAGCCAGTAGGCCACGGTCTTTGCCGAGCACACCTCGGGTGATCCATACACCCGGCTGTGGCCCCTGGGTGTCTGCAAGTGGAAGGATCACGCCAATCCAGGCGGAGCGAATTCGCTCGGGCGCCTCACCCGGGGGCATCGCAATGATGCGTATGTACCTCATGGAAGATCCTTTTCTCGAATTCCCGGATGCGCCTACTGGCTACAGAGCGACTCAGCCCTGCGGGATAGCACCCGGGTCCATCCACATCACTTCCCAGATATGACCATCCGGATCTTCGAAGCTGCGGCCGAACATGAAGCCGTAGTCCTGCACGGGCGTGGGGTCGGCTTTACCACCGGCGCTGCTGGCCTTGTCGACCAGGCTGGACACCTCTTCACGATTGTCGGCTGACAGGCACAGCAATACCTGTGCGTCCACATGGGCATCCACGATGCGCTTGCTCGTGAACTGGCGCCACTTGTCGTGAGTGAGCAGCATCACGTAGATCGTATCGGAGAGCACCATGCACGCCGCGGTGTCGTCACTGAAGGCGGGGTTGTTCACCGCGCCAACGGCTTCGTAGAACGCCTTCGATCGCTTGAGGTCGGTAACCGGCAGGTTAACGAAGATCATCTTGCTCATTCTCAGTTCCTTTTGAACGTCAACCGCGACGGGATTGCCGCAGCACATGGCCGACGAGTGGGATGGGGAAAAATCGACAACACCTGCAAAAAAATATCCAGCGCGAACGACCGTATCTGTTTTGACCGAGCGCGCCTCCTTGCCTTGCACTTACCTGACGACAACGGGTGTCACGAACCTTCATAGGCTCGCATGTTCGACTGGAGAAATATCGGTCAGGCCGATGGCTCCAATGGCACAGACATGCCGCGCTTGAGCGTGCTCAACGCCACCCGGGTCTGGAAGCGACGGACATTGGCGTTGTCCGCGACAAGACGCTGCATGAGGGCTTCGAAGTCGTCGACGTCACGTGCCACGACAATCAGTACATAGTCGCCCGCACCGGTGACGTACCACGCTTCCTGGATGCAGGGTTCAGCAGCAATCCACTGCTTCAGGCTCGCCAACAACTCCGGCCGCTCACGTTCCACTTCGACATCGACAATCATGGTCAACGGGCGCCCTGCCCGTTTCGGGTCCACCACGGCGACTTCGGCAAGGATCACGCCTTCCTCCCGCATGCGGACGATGCGCCGCTGCACTGCGGAGGCGGACAGGCCGACGTCCGCACCGATCAGCTCGGCGGGACGGCGTGCGTCCTTTTGCAGGACAGTCAGGATGCGTCGATCGATCTTGTCCAGTTCACTGGTCACGTGCGCGCAAACCCCATGCAAGGCGCAGAAAACGAGCGCCAGCCAACCCTAAGTTGCGGGCTGGCCGCGCGGGCGGACTCTAGCATAGCCCGCACCTTCAAGATCCAGGGCTCCGTTGCATGAAGCTTCACTATCAGTCGCATTCACCGTATGCACGAAAGGTGCTGGTGTTCGCCCACGAAGCCGGGCTGGCGAATCGCCTCGAGGTAATCCATCAGGAAACCAGTCCCGTGCAAAGCAACGAGGAAGTGTTCGCGCTCAACCCGCTGGGTAAGGTGCCCGTACTTGTCTGCGATGACGGTACAGTGCTGTTCGAGTCCGGCGTTATCTGCGAGTACCTCGATGGTCTGCACGATGGACGCAAGCTCATCCCATCGACGCCTTCGTTGCGCTTTCCCGCCCTGCTCCGCCAGGCCCTTGCCCAGGGTTTGGCGGATGCCGGCATCGCGGCGCGTTGGGAAGCGGAGCGCCGCCCCGAAGCGCTGCGCTGGCCGCCCTTGCTCGAAGGCCATCTACGCAAGGTCATCGCTGCCTGTGACTATCTGGAGGCCCATATTCACCAGAGCGATCAGGTCGACATCGGTGATATCGCGCTCGCTACCGCGCTCAGCTGGATCGCCTTCCGGCGTGTCCACGACTTTCAGCCGGGACGCCCGAGGTTATCCGCGTGGTACCAACGGTTCTGCGCACGCCCATCCATGGTGACCACGCCACTCTTTGGCAAAACCATCGATCAGCCTTTGTCAGCGAGCACGGGAGCCACGCATGTCGTCGCCATGGTTTGATCTGTTGTGCCTGCATGGCTACATCACCGAGGTGCGATGGCTGCGTCCGCGGACGAGTCATCCGCCCACCACCCCGCCACCCAAACCTGCGCCGCGGAGCACGGGCGCCGCCCTCGCACGGCGGGCGGTGACGTCCTTGCGGCTATGCCTTGGCATTGGCGATGGGGCGTTGCGTTCGCAATAACGGAAGTAAGGCTGAAGCCAAGACTCAGGCTGGCTGGCCGCGAAATGCAATCAGGTGACTAGTTCTTCGCTAGGAACTTTCCGATAGAAGCGCCATGGCGTTTCCTGCCCAATGCGGACTGGCCATGCCGGCCAGCATTCCAAAGAGCGGAGAGCGTGTTATGGGCATTCTGGATACGTTGGGCGAAGTGGCGGGTGCGGTAGCTGCCGTCGAAGCGGCTGAAAAGCTTGATCCGAACGCGGGTCTGCTGACCAAGGGCCTGGCGGCGATCGCAGGCTTCAAGGGTACGGAAGCGCTGGAATCGACCCTGGCGAAGAAAGAAGGTGATGTGGAGGCCAACGAGGCCGAATCGCAAGCACCTGACTCGCAGGCCTGATAGAGCAGCGTAACGACACAGGGACCGGCAGTGACGCTGCCGGCCCCTTTTTTGTGAGCATCACACCGTGTCGTCATGCGCGGCGCAAACACCATCGAAAGATAGTTGACCCTGTATAGACCTCAGGGCTGCCCACCTGCACGTATCGTCGCTTCATTGATCGCGCGTACTTTTGCCTCGTCTACCTTTTCGATCTTGCGGTCATAGGTGAACAAGCCGTTGTGCTCACCTTCGACATCGGTGATCTGCGTGTAGACGCTGCCAGACACGCCGACGCCCGGCCCCTTGTCACGTAGCACGGCGGTATTGGCCACGTAACCATCGGTCAGCGCTGCGCTGTCTTTGACAGCGCCGTACGGATTGATCGACGTGTTCGGCCAGACATGACCGGGAACGCCAAGGGTCAGGCCACCGTGCTCGCCATCGATGGCGGCGCGTGTTGCGTCCGGGCTGGGTAAGCCGGGCCCTTGATAGTCATGCACGTCATAGACGTCGCCCGCGTGTGGGTCGCCCTTGGTGTCGCAGCAGTTGGCGCCGCTGCGCGCATCGACCAGACGCGACGGATCGCGTTGCTTGATCAAGGCAGCCAACTCCGCTGCAGCGGGGATGCTCCACTGGCCCCAACCTTCGTTGAACGGAATCCAGCCGATGATCGAGGCTTCACCCTTGAGCTGATCGACGATGGCCGACACGTCGGCACGGAAGCTCGCCTTGTCGGCCGCATTGAGCGCCTCATTGTGGCCGTTCGGCAGTGCCGGCATGTCCTGCCACACCATCAAACCGATGCGGTCGGCCCAGTAGTACCAGCGCGCGGGCTCCACCTTGATGTGCTTGCGGATGGTGTTGAAGCCCAGATCCTTGGTCTTCTGCAGATCGAACTTAAGCGCCGCGTCGGTGGGGGCGGTGTAGATGCCATCCGGCCAGTAGCCCTGGTCCAGCGTCGCCAGCAAAAAAGTCGGCTTGCCGTTCAACACGATGCGATTGCGCCCGCCTACCTTCGCGACACCGATGCTGCGCAGG
>NZ_JAELTQ010000501.1 GCF_016428905.1 Dyella sp. ASV24
GGAAGCGTAGCGAAGCCTGCTTTAAGTCCTCTCCGCCACGGCGCGTTGCGAAGCGCTTCGGCGTACCCGCTGTGTAGAGGCGAAGGTGACCAAGCCACACGATTCCTCAGCCGTTCGGGCTTATCCCTGTCTCTTATACACATCTCCGAGCCCACGAGACAGGACAGGCCATCGCGTATGCCGTCTTCTGCTTGAAAAACGGGGGGGGGGGGGGGGGGGGGGGGGGGGGGGGGGGGGGGGGGGGGGGGGGGGGGGGGGGGGGGGGGGGGGGGGGGGGGGGGGGGGGGGGGGGGGGGGGGGG
>NZ_JAELTQ010000502.1 GCF_016428905.1 Dyella sp. ASV24
CGAAGCTGCCTGAGGAGTGAGTGGGTAGACTCCCATAGGTCAGGCCGCTTCACGGCCAAGGGAGTCTGCATGCGCACGATCGGTGTCATCGGCGGCATGAGCTGGGAATCCAGCGCGCTCTACTACCTGTCTCTTATACACATCTCCGAGCCCACGAGACAGGACAGGCCATCGCGTATGCCGTCTTCTGCTTGAAAAATGGGGGGGGGGGGGGGGGGGGGGGGGGGGGGGGGGGGGGGGGGGGGGGGGGGGGGGGGGGGGGGGGGGGGGGGGGGGGGGGGGGGGGGGGGGGGGGGGGGGG
>NZ_JAELTQ010000503.1 GCF_016428905.1 Dyella sp. ASV24
CCCCCCCCCCCCCCCCCCCCCCCCCCCCCCCCCCCCCCCCCCCCCCCCCCCCCCCCCCCCCCCCCCCCCCCCCCCCCCCCCCCCCCCCCCCCCCCCCCCCCCACCCCCCCCCCCCCCCCCCACACCACCACCATTCCAGCTTCGTCGGCAGCGTCAGATGTGTATAAGAGACAGGGCCCAGACCGGGGGCAACCGCGATCACTACCAGCTGCTTGCCGCCGAGGCCTACCGTCAGGAAGGCCAGCTTGATCGCGCCGCCCCACTGCTCGACGGCATCCGCCGCCAGCGGCTCACCGGTGAT
>NZ_JAELTQ010000504.1 GCF_016428905.1 Dyella sp. ASV24
CCCCCCCCCCCCCCCCCCCCCCCCCCCCCCCCCCCCCCCCCCCCCCCCCCCCCCCCCCCCCCCCCCCCCCCCCCCCCCCCCCCCCCCCCCCCCCCCCCCCCCCCCCCCCCCCCCCCCCCCCCCACCAACACCATTCCAGCTTCGTCGGCAGCGTCAGATGTGTATAAGAGACAGGCACAGCACCATGCCGCCGGGTTGCGTAACGCGACTGAGTTCAGCCAGCACCGATTCGAGCTGCTCGACATGCCCAACGGCCAAACCGCAGACCGTAAGGTCAGCCCAGGCGTCGGCCACAGGCAAG
>NZ_JAELTQ010000505.1 GCF_016428905.1 Dyella sp. ASV24
GCCGACGCTCGAGTCACTTTTCTTTTGCTGGCCCAAAAGATCCCACGGGGACTAGCTTCGCGTCGAAAGTAACCCAAAGAAAATGGCCGTGAAGCCAACGCCCGTAGCATCACGATGGGATAAGCCCTGTCTCTTATACACATCTCCGAGCCCACGAGACAGGACAGGCCATCGCGTATGCCGTCTTCTGCTTGGAAAGGGGGGGGGGGGGGGGGGGGGGGGGGGGGGGGGGGGGGGGGGGGGGGGGGGGGGGGGGGGGGGGGGGGGGGGGGGGGGGGGGGGGGGGGGGGGGGGGGGGGGG
>NZ_JAELTQ010000506.1 GCF_016428905.1 Dyella sp. ASV24
CTTGTTTTGTTAGATCTTCCGCATCGTTAGGCGAGAACTGTTGCGGGGCATCCCCATCGGCCACCGCAAAGACGTCGTAGTGAAGGGCTTTGAATCCCGCAGCGAGGGGTTTGATCTTGCTCGCACCTGTCTCTTATACACATCTGACGCTGCCGACGAAGCTGGAATGGTGGGGGTGGGGGGGGGGGGGGGGGGGGGGGGAGGGGGGGGGGGGGGGGGGGGGGGGGGGGGGGGGGGGGGGGGGGGGGGGGGGGGGGGGGGGGGGGGGGGGGGGGGGGGGGGGGGGGGGGGGGGGGGGGGG
>NZ_JAELTQ010000507.1 GCF_016428905.1 Dyella sp. ASV24
GGCGATGGCGCCGTTTGGTGCAGCGAGTCTGCTGGGCTGGGCGATAACGCTGTGTGGTGCGCTCGCATTGGCGCAGATATTTGCGTGGCTGGCGCAAGGCATCCCCAATCATGGTGGCCCTTACGCCCTGTCTCTTATACACATCTGACGCTGCCGACGAAGCTGGAATGGTGGGGGTGTCGGGGGGGGGGGGGGGGGGGGGGGGGGGGGGGGGGGGGGGGGGGGGGGGGGGGGGGGGGGGGGGGGGGGGGGGGGGGGGGGGGGGGGGGGGGGGGGGGGGGGGGGGGGGGGGGGGGGGGGG
>NZ_JAELTQ010000508.1 GCF_016428905.1 Dyella sp. ASV24
CCGAACGTCGTCCCCAATAATCAGCGACACGTCCGGCGAAGAATGCGCCGAAGGCGCAGCCCAGCAGCATGGAGGCCACCTCGAAGCCAATCGCCGCCGAACTCGAATGAAAGGCCTGCTTGAGGCCTGTCTCTTATACACATCTGACGCTGCCGACGAAGCTGGAATGGTGGGGGGGTGGGGGGGGGGGGGGGGGGTGGGGGGGGGGGGGGGGGGGGGGGGGGGGGGGGGGGGGGGGGGGGGGGGGGGGGGGGGGGGGGGGGGGGGGGGGGGGGGGGGGGGGGGGGGGGGGGGGGGGGGG
>NZ_JAELTQ010000509.1 GCF_016428905.1 Dyella sp. ASV24
AATGCGTTACAAGGAAATCAAGGTGCCGAGGCTCTCCGCCTGCCCGGGCGCGAATGAGCGGTCCCCGCACCGCTCCCCGCTCCCTACTCGGCGCCGGAGATCGCGCCGTCACCCGGCGATATCAGCCCTGTCTCTTATACACATCTGACGCTGCCGACGAAGCTGGAATGGTGTGGGTGGGGGGGGGGGGGGGGGGGGTGGGGGGGGGGGGGGGGGGGGGGGGGGGGGGGGGGGGGGGGGGGGGGGGGGGGGGGGGGGGGGGGGGGGGGGGGGGGGGGGGGGGGGGGGGGGGGGGGGGGGG
>NZ_JAELTQ010000510.1 GCF_016428905.1 Dyella sp. ASV24
GAAACCAGCACGTGACGCATTACTCCGGCCCTCTGCTTACGCGCCCTATCGGCGAGGCGCTGCTTGCCGCGCGCGATGCTGGCAAGGCTGACTGGACGGGTTCGATGGATCTGGGGCGCACAAAGGGCTGTCTCTTATACACATCTGACGCTGCCGACGAAGCTGGAATGGTGTGGGTGTGGGGGGGGGGGGGGGGGGTGGGGGGGGGGGGGGGGGGGGGGGGGGGGGGGGGGGGGGGGGGGGGGGGGGGGGGGGGGGGGGGGGGGGGGGGGGGGGGGGGGGGGGGGGGGGGGGGGGGGGG
>NZ_JAELTQ010000063.1 GCF_016428905.1 Dyella sp. ASV24
GGCCATCGTGCGAAAAGGCGATCTTCTTTTCCGCATCGACCCCCGCCCTTACCAGGCCGAAGTGGATCGTCTGAGCGCCAATCTGGCCGAAGCCAAGGCCAACCAGGTGCTGGCACAGTCCAACGGCGAACGCGCTGACCGCCTGCTCCAGCAGCACGCCATCGCCAAGGAAGAAGCCGACCGCCAGCAGACCGCCGCACAAAGCGCCAAGGCACAGGTGGCCTCCACCAACGCCGCACTCGATGCCGCCAAGCTCAACCTCGGCTTCACCGAGATCCGTGCACCCATCGACGGCCGCGTGAGCAATGCCTTGGTGACCCCGGGCAACCTGGTCACCAGTACCGACGTGCTGACCAGCGTGGTGAGCGTCGACCCGATCTACGCTTACTTCGATGTCGACGAGCACAGCTACCTGAAGTTCGATCGTCAGCGTCGCGAACACGGCAACTCGCCGCAGATCTCGATGGCGCTGGCGGATGAGAAAGGGTTTCCGCACACCGGTCGCGTCGACTTTGTCGACAACCAGTTGCGCGCCGGCAGCGGCACCATCCGTCTTCGTGCAGTGTTCGACAACGCCGACGCCAGCTACACGCCGGGCCTGTACGTCCGCATCCAGCTGCGCAGCGACAGCCGCCAGCCGCGTGCGCTGGTCGACGACCGCGCCATCGGCGCCGATCTGGGCAACAAGTACGTGTACGTGGTCGACAAGGATCGCAAGGTCGAATACCGCCGCGTGGTCATCGGTCCGCTACTGGACGGTCTGCGCGTGGTTACCGAAGGTCTGGACGCCAAGGACACGGTGATCGTCAACGGTCTGCAGCACGTGCGTCCGGGTGTGGAAGTGAACCCGACCAAGGTGGCCATGGAAACGCGCAGCCTGGATCCGAATAAGCAGGTGGCGATGGCGGGTGGCGCCAGCGGTAACAAGGCGTCGCAGCAGCAATAGTGATTCGTCATTCCGGCGCAGGCCGGAATCCAGTAGCGACAACGCATGAAGGTGCTCGCACGTATGAGCACCGCCGCTACTGGATCCCGGCCTACGCCGGGATGACGGCTTAGATGGCTAGTTAGCAAGAAATGGATGCCCTCTCTCGTTTTGAGCAGAGGGCCAGGGCCGCTTTGTCTCCGCATCTCGCGAACAACGGCCCGTTAGTCCCCGTCTCGCGCGGGAATGGTGCTTAAGAGCAACCAGGACGAATGCAATGAAACTCGCCCAATATTTCGTAGACAGGCCGATTCTGGCCGGCGTCCTCTCCGTGCTGATCGTCATCGCGGGCAGCATTGCGCTGTTCAAGCTGCCGATCAGCGAATACCCCGAAGTCGTTCCGCCTACCGTGGTGGTGCGTGCTTCCTACCCCGGCGCCAACCCCAAGGTGATCGCCGAAACCGTCGCTACGCCGCTGGAAGAACAGATCAACGGCGTGGAAGGCATGCTCTACACCAGCTCGCAGTCCACCAGCGACGGCCAGATGACGCTTACCGTCACCTTTGCGCTGGGCACGGATCTGGACAACGCACAGGTGCAGGTGCAGAACCGTGTCGCGCAGGCGCAACCGCGTCTGCCTGAGGAAGTGCAGCGCCTTGGCGTGACCACGCAGAAGAGCTCGCCCGACCTCACCATGGTGGTGCACCTGATCTCGCCAGATCAGCGCTACGACATGCTGTACCTGTCGAACTATGCGCGCCTGCACATCAAGGATCAGCTCGCCCGCCTCGATGGCGTGGGCGACGTGCAGATCTTTGGTGCTGGCGAGTACAGCATGCGCGTGTGGCTCGATCCGGATCGCCTGGCAACGCGCCAGCTGACCACCGGTGACGTGGTGCATGCGATCCAGGAGCAGAACATCACGGTGGCGGCGGGTGCACTGAATGCGCCTCCTGGGCCGACCAATGCCGCGTTCCAGCTCAACATCAACACGCAGGGCCGACTGATCACGGAGGAAGACTTCCTCAACATCATCGTGCGCAAGGATGCCGACGGCTCCTTCGTGCACCTGCGCGATGTCGCCCGTGTCGAACTGGGCGCCAACAGCTATGCGCTGCGCAGCCTGCTCAACAACCAGCCGGCCGTTGCGTTGCCGATCTTCCAGCGCCCGGGCTCCAACGCCATCCAGATCTCCGACGAGGTCCGCGCCTTGATGGCGAACCTGAAGAAGGACTTCCCGCAGGGTGTCGACTACCAGATCGTCTATGACCCGACCGTGTTCGTGCGCGGTTCGATCGAGGCGGTGGTGCATACGCTGTTCGAAGCCATCTTGCTCGTCGTGCTGGTGGTGATCCTGTTCCTGCAGACGTGGCGTGCATCAATCATCCCGCTGGTCGCCGTACCGGTGTCGCTGATTGGTACGTTCGCGGTGATGTTGATGGCGGGCTTCTCCCTCAACGCGTTGTCGTTGTTCGGCCTGGTGCTGGCCATCGGCATCGTGGTGGATGACGCCATCGTGGTGGTGGAGAACGTCGAGCGTCATATCGAGCATGGCTTGTCGCCGAAGGAAGCCACGCGCAAAGCGATGAACGAAGTGACCGGGCCCATCGTGGCCACGGCACTGGTGTTGTGTGCGGTGTTCGTGCCGGCGGCCTTTATCAGCGGCCTGACGGGTCAGTTCTATCGCCAGTTCGCGCTGACCATCGCCATCTCCACGGTGATCTCGGCCTTCAACTCGCTCACGCTGAGCCCGGCGCTGTCGGCCCTGCTGCTGCAGGAACACGGTGCACCCAAAGACAAGCTGAGCCGCTTTATCGATCGCGCGTTCGGCTGGTTGTTCCGTCCGTTCAACCGCCTGTTCGTCACCAGTGCTAACCGTTATGTGGGTGGCGTCAAGCGCATCCTGCGTTCGGGCGGCATTGCGCTGGTGATCTACGGTGGCCTCGTATTGCTTGGCCTGTTCGGCTTTGCCCATGTACCGACCGGCTTCGTGCCGCCGCAGGACAAGCAGTATCTGGTGTCGTTCGCGCAGTTGCCGGATGCCGCTTCGCTGGATCGCTCGGAAGACGTGATCCGCCGCATGAGTGACATTGCACTCAAGCAGCCGGGTGTGGAGAGCGCGGTCGCGTTCCCGGGCCTGTCGATCAACGGTTTCACCAACAGCACCAACTCCGGCATCGTGTTCGTGACGCTCAAGCCGTTTGAGGAACGTCGCGATGCGTCGCTGTCGGCCGGTGCGATTACCGCGGCCCTGCAGCAGAAGTACGCGTCCATCCAGGATGCCTACATCGCGATCTTCCCGCCCCCGCCGGTCAACGGCCTGGGCACCATCGGCGGCTTCCGCCTGCAGGTGGAAGATCGTTCGGACGCGGGCTTCGAGGAGCTGTACAAGCAGACCCAGGGCCTGATCCAGGCAAGCGCCAAGGTACCGACGCTGGCGGGGCTGTTCTCCAGCTACCAGGTGAGCGTGCCGCAGATCGATGCGGACGTGGATCGCGAGAAGGCAAAGGCTGAAGGCGTGGATCTGAGTGATGTCTACCAGACCATGCAGGCCTACCTCGGCTCGCTGTACGTGAACGACTTCAACCGTTTTGGCCGTACCTATCAGGTGAACGTATCTGCGGAGCCGAGCTACCGTCACGAGGCCAGCGATATCCTGCAACTCAAGACGCGTAGCGCGACGGGCGAAATGATTCCGCTGGGATCGTTCCTCACCGTGAACCAGACCGTGGGTCCGGATCGCGTGCAGCACTACAACGGCTACCCGACCGCCGAGATCAATGGTGGACCGGCACCGGGCTTCAGCAGTGGCCAGGCGCAGGAGGCGATCGAGAAGCTGGCGGCGGAGAACCTGCCTAACGGCATGACCTTCGAGTGGACCGAGCTGACCTATCAGCAGATCCTTGCCGGCAACACCGCGGTGCTCGTGTTCCCCTTGTGCGTGCTGCTGGTGTTCCTGGTGTTGGCCTCGCTGTATGAAAGCCTGTTGCTGCCGCTCGCCGTGATCCTGATCGTGCCGATGGTGTTGCTGTCTGCCATCTCGGGTGTGTGGATGTCCGGTGGTGACAACAACATCTTCACCCAGATCGGCCTGATCGTGCTGGTTGGCCTGGCGTGCAAGAACGCGATCCTGATCGTGGAGTTCGCCCGCGAAGCGCAGATCATCGAAGGCATGGACCGTACCCAGGCCGTGCTGGAAGCAGCTCGTCTGCGACTGCGCCCGATCCTGATGACGTCGTTCGCATTCATCATGGGTGTGGTGCCGCTGGTGACGTCGCACGGCGCCGGTGCGGAGATGCGCCATGCGATGGGTGTGGCGGTGTTCTCGGGCATGTTGGGTGTCACCTTCTTCGGCCTGATCTTCACCCCGCTGTTCTACGTGATGGTGCGCGGCTGGAGCGAACGCATGAGCGAACGCCGCCGCGCCCGCAAAGCCGCCCGCGATGCGCAGGCCGGCAACCTCATCGAGGAGCATTGATATGTCTTCTTTAAAAAACCTCTTCGCCACACTTCTCCCTCTCCCCTCCGGGGAGAGGGCCGGGGTGAGGGGCCAATCTAGCGACACCCTTTCATCGGGCGTCGGCTTTATGGACCTCGCCGCGACGTCGACGCCTTCATGTGGCCCCGTGACACGCCGCTCCACCGCGAAGAAAGTCACCGCCATTGCCGCCGCCATCATGCTTTCCGGTTGCGTCAGCGTCGGTCCGGACTACCACGCGCCGCAGGAGAAGCCGGTGGCGCTGCAAGGCGTCAACGCGCAGGAATCCACGCAGACCTTTCAGGCGCAGTGGTGGAAGCAGTTCAACGACCCCACGCTGGATGCCCTCATCCAGCGCGCGGCGGCGAACAGCCCTGACCTGAAGATTGCCTTTGCGCGCCTGCGTGAATCGCGCGCGCTGCTTGGCGTGGCCAAGTCGCAGCAGATTCCGGACGTGGAAACGGTCGCAAACTATTCGCGTAGCCGCGAGCAGCAGCCGGGCTTCACCAACAACCGCGTGACGGCCACCAGCTATCAGGCCGGTTTCGACGCGAGCTGGGAGATCGATCTGTTCGGTGGCGTGCGTCGCTCGGTGGAAGCCGCGCGTGCGGACGCCGGCGCCAGCGAAGCCTCACTACAGGATGCGCAGGTCACGCTGTTCGCCGAGGTCGCTCGCTACTACTTCGACCTGCGTGGCGTGCAGCTGCGCATCGACGTCGCCAACCGCGATATCGAAAACCAGCGCGAGACGCTGCGTCTGATTCATGCCCGCAACGATATCGGCACGGTATCGGAGCAGGACGTGGCCAGCGCCACGGCGCGACTGAACTTCGTGGAGGCGCAGCTGCCTACGCTGCAGACACTGGCCCAGAACGACATGTCGCGTCTGGCCGTGCTGTTGGGTGAGCGTCCGGGTGAATTGGATATCGACCTGTCGCCGCAGGGCTTCAAGCCGATCGACGTAGCGCTGGATATCGGCAACGCGGGTGACGTGCTGCAACGCCGTCCGGATGTGCGCGTCGCCGAGCGCGAGCTGGCTGCCACCAATGCACGCATTGGCGTAGCGAAGGCTGATTACTACCCGCATATCACCTTGGGTGGTTTCCTCGGCTTCCTCGCCGGTCGCAGCAACGACTTCGGTGGTCCGCAGTCGCGTGCGTGGTCGATCGCCCCGAGCATCACGTGGTCTGGCCTTAACGTGCAGCGCGTGCGTTCCAACGTGAAGGCGAGCGAAGCGCGTTCCGACGCCGCCCTGGCGAACTACCAGCGCACCGTGTTGCAGGCCGTGGAAGACGTGGACAACGCCATTGTCGGCTACAACCTGCAGCGCGACCGCGTGATCAAGTTGCAGGATCAGGTGACCAACAGCCGTCATGCCGCCGATCTGGCGCGCATCCGCTACAACGAAGGCGCCGCCGACTTCCTGGAACTGCTCGACGCTGAGCGTACGCAGCTGGAGGCGGAAGACTCGCTGGCCGATGCGCAGGCGTCCATCAACCTGCGCGCGGTATCGGTGTACAAGGCGTTGGGCGGTGGCTGGCAGGCTTGCACCACCGAGCGTTGCGACCAGCTGGCCGGGACGCCATGAGCGCGGTGGCGTTTCCGGGGAGGCCATCGCGACGCCGCACGCTCGCGCCCGATCCGGAACCGTCACAACGCGTGGCGCTAGTCAGCGGCGCCAATCGCGGGTTGGGCTTTGAGATCTCGCGGCAGCTCGCTGCCGCTGGTGTCACGGTATTGCTTGGTGCACGCAAGCCGTTGCTCGGTGAAAAGGCGGCACGGCAATTGCGACGTGAAGGCGGCAGCGTGATATCGGTGCCGTTGGATGTCACCTCCGCCGATAGCGTTCGCGAACTCGCCGCTCGCATCGGCAGTGAACATGGCCGTCTCGACATTCTGGTGAACAACGCCGGCGCGTATTTCGATGTCGACAACCAGGCCTCGTCCGTGGATATCGATCTCGTTCGGCAGGCCCTGGAAACCAATCTGCTCGGTGCATGGCGGCTCACCGAAGCCATGCTCCCGCTGATGCAGCGCCACGGCTACGGACGTATCGTGAACGTGTCCAGTGGCTGCGGCGCCGCCGACAGCGATGGCACCAGTTGCCCCGCCTATCGCGTATCGAAAGCGGCGCTCAATAGCCACACGCGCATGCTCGCGGCGGAACTCGCCGGAAGCGGCGTGCTGGTGAACGCAGTGTGCCCCGGCTGGGTCGCCACCGACATGGGCGGCCATGGCGGTCGTCCCGTCGCTGAAGGCGCCTCCGGCATTGTATGGGCCGCCATGCTGCCATCGCGCCCTGCGATCAACGGCGGCTTCTTTCGCGATCGTCAGCGCATCGATTGGTAACACCACACCCGGGTCGCGAATGACTGATTACCCGCCGACCGCCACGAGCAACCGCTCGTGGCGCGGTGGATACCGGTTGTCACAGAAGTGGCGACGACACATGACGCTAGCCCTACCTTGATGCCCGGTTCCAGATCCGTACGCATCCAGGAGAGTGACTGTCATGTGGCAACAGATGATTTGCGTGGTGTTGTTGGCGATTTCGCCGTTGATGGCGCCGCCATCCGCTGATCCCGTTGCGCCGGCCCTCTTCTTGCCGGGCGATTCCGGCGATAGCGCGTCGCCTGCGTTTACGCCGGATGGAAGCACGGTCTACTTCATGCGCGGCACGGACCATGGTGCAACGGTGATGGTCTCGCACCGCGCCAACGGTCAGTGGTCGCCCTCGGTGCCGGCCTCTTTCTCTGGACACTGGCGTGACGGCGATCCATCCATGGCGCCGGATGGCTCCTATCTACTGTTCACCTCCAATCGGCCGGCAAGCCCGGATGGCCAGCCCATCGATGCGGTGCGCAACGGGAAGGTGCTGGCGGGCCAGGGCTTGAATCTCTGGCGCGTTGATCGGAAGGGCGATGGCTGGGGTGAGCCCGTACGGCTCCCCAACACCGTGAACACGTGCAATAGCAGTTTCGCCCCCAGCATCGCGGCGGATGGCAGCATCTACTACATCGGCTGCGCCCCCGACGGTGTCATCCGACCGCTGCGCGCCACCCATGAAAATGGCCAGTACCAGGCGGCTTACGCGGTAGCGGTAGGCGACAAGGACGCGCAGGTCCGCGATGTCGCCATTGCGCCGGATCGTTCATTCATGGTCTTCAGCATCCGACACGATCCCAAGCAGCCTTATCGGCTGGCCATCGCGTTCCATACCACGCACAACTGGAGCGAGCCGCAGGACCTGGGTGACACCGTCAACGCCGGCACTCACAGCATGGGTTCGCAGCTGGGCTGCGACCACCGCACGCTGTACTTTTCGAGCGATCGCTCCCTGCCATCGGATCCCGCACATAGCGAGGGTAACGATGATCACATCTGGCGCGTCTCACTGACGCCGTGGCTTACCGCACACGGCCTGCCTTCAGCCAGCATGCCGTCAGCCTGCGTTATCGGCTGATGGTCAGGCACGCCTTCAGGCACTGTTGCCGTGGCGATGCCGCGTTCCACACTGTGACGGTTTCTTGCTGCGGCCCGCGCCGGTGAGGCTTCCGTGTCCGACCTGATGACTGCGCCACGCTGGAAGATCTGGGGACTGGTCTTCGCCTTCTGGACCCTGTTGGCCGTGACCTATACGGCCAGCTCGGTCATGTCCATGATCAGCGAAGGCGAGACGCTCAACTGGATTCGCCCGTTCACCTGGAACTTCGCCAACGCCTACCTGTGGATGTTGCTCACGCCCGTTGTTACCTGGCTTGGGCGGCAAGGTAGCCGGAGCTGGGGTCGCTTCTGGGCCGTGCATGCACCCGCCAGCATCCTGCTCGCCGCAGCCGAGGTGACGCTCGTGCTGTGCGTCTACTGGACACTGTGCGGACCGCCGACGTCACGACCGGATATGACCTTCGGCGCCTTCGCGCGCATGCAGTTCGCCTATAGCTTCCACCTGAGCTGGCTCACCTACGGCGTGATGCTGGTGGTGCTCCGCGCCATCGATTCGCAACGGCGACTGCGTGATGAACGGGTGCGCAATGCACAGTTGGAAACGCAGCTGGTGCAATCGCAACTGCAGACCTTGCGCGTGCAGTTGCAACCGCATTTCCTGTTCAACACGCTCAATGCCATTTCGGCCTTGGCGCTGGCCGACCCCGTGCAAGCACGCCAGATGATCGCCCGCCTGAGCGACTTTCTCCGGCTTACGCTGGAGGAACGCCATGCACAGCAGGTGCCGCTTTCGCGTGAGATGGAGTTTCTCGATTGCTATCTCGGTATCCAGCAGGTGCGCTTCCAGGATCGCCTCACCACGCATCTGGATGTATCCCTCGACACGATGCGGGCCATGGTTCCCAACATGATCCTGCAGCCTTTGGTGGAGAACGCGCTCCGCCATGGCCTGCTCGACAAGACGGAACGTGGCACGCTGCAGATTGCCACACGACGCGACGGCGATGCACTGGTGCTGCGCGTGGACGACGATGGCATTGGCCTGCCGCCCGACGGCGCGAAGGAAGGTATTGGGATCGGTAGCACGCGCGCACGGCTGGACATGCTCTTCGGTAGCGCGGCTACCGTGGACATGCAACGCAGGGAAGAAGGTGGCACGCGCGTCGAACTGCGTTTTCCATTCCGGGAGTGCGCGGCATGAACAGCCCCGCCATCCGCACGTTGCTCGTCGACGACGAAATGCTGGCGCGCCTGGCGATACGCCAGGCCTTGGCCTCCCATGCCGATGTTGCCATCGTCGGCGAATGCGCCAACGCGAATGAGGCCCGGCAGGCTATCGAGGCGCTCGACCCGGACCTGCTGTTTCTGGATATTCGGATGCCGGGTGTGGATGGCTTCCGCCTTCTTCAAGGGTTGAAGCGCGACCATCTACCGATGGTGGTGTTCGCCACGGCTTTTGGTCAGCACGCCCTGCGCGCGTTCGACGCAAACGCCATCGACTACGTACTCAAGCCCATCGACCAGGAGCGCTTCGATCAGGCCATGGCGCGGGTACGTCGCCATTGGCAGGGTCTGCACGTCGCGAACGACACCACGACCACGGCAACGCCTGCGCCGGCATCGCCTTACCTGCAACGACTCAGCGTGCAACAAGGCGAACATATTCGCGTCGTCGCGGCCCAGGACATCGACTGGATACGAGCGGACGGCAACTATGTGCATATCCATGCGGGAACTACGCACTATCTACATCGCGAGTCGTTGCGGCACCTGCTCGGTGTGCTCGACCCGAGTCGGTTTCTGCGCATCCATCGCGGAATCGCCGTAAACGTGGATCGCATCCGCGAAGTGCATCCGCTGTTCCAGGGCAATGCCGAGGTGGTGCTACAGGACGGTACCCGGCTCAACCTCAGCCGACGCTTTCGCATGCAGGCCCGCCGCGCACTCGGCATGGCCTGACCGCCAGTACCTGCACCCCGACCGCTTGTCACTGCCTAACCGCCTCTGGTCACAGGCCTGCTGCGTGACGCGGAAAGGTGATGCATTTTGGTGTCGCTTCACCGTCCCCAGCTTGAAGGAGTGTCGTGCATGCCGTCCAAGTCGTTCGCCCTGATAGCGTCCATAGCTCTTGCATTCACAGCCACCAGCGCGGCGGCCGGTGAGCTGGTGGGAGCTGGCGCGATCTCCACCGGACTGCAGGAAACCTCGGCAGCACTGACTCCTGATAACAACACGCTGTACTTCATGCGTTCGGACTTCGCCGAAAAAGACGACACCATCCTGCTCTCGCATCGGCGCAGCGATGGATGGAGCACGCCGGAAGTGGCACCGTTCTCAGGCCAATGGCACGACTCCGAACCGGCCCTGTCTCCCGATGGCAAGCGCCTCTACTTTGTTTCCAACCGCCCACCCCACGCGGACGACACCCCGGTGACGGCCGAAATGGGCGGGCACACGTTTGCCGGTACCAATCTTTGGTACGTCCAGCAGCAAGCGGATGGCCGCTGGGGCATGCCCATGCACGTCGATGGTGCGCTCAACGACGGTGCGATGATCTACAACCCCTCGATCGCGGCCAACGGTGATATCTACTTCTCCGCGCATCGGCCGGATTCGGGTCAGGCCTACCAGATCTATGTCGCACGACGGACGGCAAACGGTTATGCCGATCCGGAGCGCGTCGATCTGGGCAGTATTGATCACAATCGTATGGATCCCAGCGTCGATCCGCAGCAGCGTTTCCTCGTCTATGCAGGCAATGAGGGTGATTCGCTTGGCAGTGCGGACATCTACATCGCCTTCCGCGATAAGAACGGGCACTGGAGCAAACCTGAGCACCTGCCCGGTGACGTCAACAGCGCATCACTGGAGAACGCGCCTTCCCTCGGCCGCCGTTTTGGAGAGCTGTACGTTTCCAGCAATCGGCAAGGCGAGGTTCATTTTCCGAAGACGCAGGATGATGCCGCATCGCTGCAACGGCGGTTGCAGGAGCCGCTCAACGGCTCTCGCAATCTCTGGTTGTTCGACATCAGCGATGTGCTTCGTGCGCACGGCATTGATCAGTAGTACTAGCTTGCATCACAACAGGAGCCGCTAAGGATGATGACTGACAAGCCAGTCGCTTGCGGTTTTCCGCACCTCGGTCAGCACGGCAGGGTCGGCGGCCCATTGATGGGTCATTCCGGCAGGTGTCACGAGCTGTAGATGTTGCGAGCGGTCGCCGTAGAACGGTTTAAGGTGTTCTACCAGCTGGGTGGCCGCGTTCGAATCGATGACCGAGTCATCGGTTCCTTGCAGAAAAAGTAATGCCGGGCGATGTGCAGCGATGTCCGCCACATGGTCGACCGCATCCGTCTCGTGCGCCAGCTCCCGCGAGGCGTTCGACCACGCATAGGTCTTGCCGGTGGCCTTCTCATAAGCCTGTATCGACGCGCTCAAACCGGTCGAGGCATTGATGAGCACCGCAGCGTCGACAGCGACTTTGCCTTGCGACAGCGCGTCGAGCACCGCCGCGCCACCGGCCGAGAAGCCGATCAGCGCAACGGGAGCGCCTCGTTGCATGCAGCCGTTCTTCTGAAGCGCTGTCACCACGCGCGGTAGCTCGTCCGCGGCACCGACCACCACGGGCTTGAAGACCAGCAGGCCGACATCTTCCGCTTGGCGTCGCGCCACTTCCTTCATGCCACCGTCGGGTGCGCGCGCGCCGAACAATGGCAACCCAAGATAGACCTTTACCGCATCCACATTATCGAGCGGCAGAGCGTCCATCATCGCGCGTTCGCTCGCGGGCGGACCGAAACCATGCCAGAGGATGATCGGCGGTTTCCCGATATGCGCAGGTATGCGAAGTATCGCGGGCACACCGGCCAGCATTGTTTCCTGCACCTGCGGGCCGTCCTCATTTGCTGAGGTCGCGCACAACGGCCGCGATTCGGCGCTGGATGCTTCAGCGAATACGGCTGGGCTGGCACACGCCAGCAGCAACGTGATGACCCTCGCTCCCATGGTCCACGGCTGCATGGCGTTGGCCTGTCCCTAACGTGATAGGCGACGAGACTACAGCGGCTGGCGATACACGATAAACCCCGACTTCTGGGCTACTTTGTCGTAGAGCTGCATGGCCGTTGCATTGGTTTCATGCGTTTGCCAGTACACGCGCGACGCGCCGGACGTGCGTGCCTGCGCGTAGACCGCTTCGATCAGGGCGCGCCCCACGCCAAGGCCCCGGGCTTCTGGCACCGTGAAAAGATCCTGCAGGTAGCAACTATCCGCAGGGTTTGTCGTGCTTCGATGGAACAGGTAGTGCGCGAGGCCAAGTAGCTGACCATCTCGTTCGGCGACCAACGCATGCATGGCTTCACCGGGATCAAGGAAGCGCAACCAGGTGGTGCACGTGAACGTCTCCGGCAAAGCGGTGTCGCCGCTACGGCCATAGAAGGCGTTGTAGCCATCCCACAAGGGCCGCCAGGCGGCGAAGTCCTGCTCGGTCACGAAGCGGATGGTCAAAGACATGCTCTTCTCCGCTGATCAGCGTTGCACCATGCGGGCGAACCAACGCCAGCCGCGCACGCGTTCGGCCACCAGCTTGGCGCTGGTGAGCATGGGTACCGCGAGCAATGCGCCGGGAATACCCCACAGCCATCCCCACACGAGTAACCACAACAGGATCGCGATGGGACTCAGCCGCATGCGATGTCCCTGGATAACCGGCGTGACGAAGTTGCCTTCGAAGGCTGTGATCCCCGCAAAGGTGAGCGCCGGCAGCAAGGCGGCGCCCGCCTGATTGAAGTTGAGCAACCCCACCACCGCCAGCACAGCGGTGGTGCTGATGGCGCCCACATACGGGATGAAGTTGGCGAGCATGGCCACCGTGCCCCACAGCAGCGGATCAGGCATGTGGTACAGCCACAACATGCCTGCGGTCACCGCACCGAGGGCCACGTTGATCAGCGTGGCGGTGAGAATGTAGCGCGACACTTCGTACTGGATACCGCGCACCACGGATACAGCGTGCCGCTTGTAGCCGAAACTGGGCGACGCTTCGACCAGTCGCCGCAGCATCAGGTCGCCGTAGACGAGAAAGAAGAACACCAGCAGCACGACCGTGAGCACACCTGCCAGCACCTTAGGCGTCGTGGCCATCACATCCCAGATGGTGATGGAGAGCGGCGACTGCACCGTGCCCTGCACGCGTGTCGGCCCCGTCAATCCCTGCGTGGCGCGATTGGCGGCTTCCAGCGGCTGCAGCACGTTGCGCAGCTTTGGCATAAAGCTGCGGATAGCGGTGGGTGCCTCGTGCACCCAACCCAAGGCGGGCTGTGTGAGCATGCCCACACCCGTGCCGATGGACGCGATCAGGCCCACCATCAACACGCTCGCGCCGAGCCAGCGTGGAATGCCGAGATGCGCGCAGCGTGCAACGACGGGATTCAATGCGAGACCGATAAAGGACGCCAGCACCAGCGGGATGAGCAACTGCTTGGTGATGGTCACCGTGTACAGCAACGCCAGCGCAAGAAAGATGTTGAGCACGATACGGATGCCCCGCAGGTGCCGTCGCGCACTCTGCGTTCGCTGAACGCGCAACAGGTTCAGTCGCGGCTCGCGAGAGGGCACCATGGCTTCCACGGGCAATTCCCGCAGCGCCACGTCGCCCTCGGCGACGGGCGGTTGCGGCGGCGTAGGTATGTTCATGTGGGCTCGCCGGTGTCCTGCATGAACTCGGCCACCATGCGCATGGCCTGTCCGGCGACCTCGGCAGCGGTGCCGCTCAATAGCGCACCCAGGCCAGGCACGCGCAATGGATGCACGTTGAGCTGACCAAGTACAAAGCCCGCGCCCGCCGCGACACCCACGGTGGTGAGGGGATGGCGCTGGCCACGCGACAACAATGCCTGCGCCGGCCGCGCCAATTCCTCGCGAGCCTCCTGCACGCGGCCTTGTGCATGGCGTACGGCGTGCAAGTGCTTGATGAGGCTCATGGCAGGTCCTCCGGGCGAGACTCGCCCTGCGGATCGGGACGACGCAGGGCCTCATGCATCATCGCATTCCATTCGCCTCGCGTCGCCGGCAAGGTCATCCAGTGCATGCAGCGGCGGAACAACAGCAAGGCGCCGCCGAGGAAAGCCAGCTCCACCACGGCCAACAATGCCAGCGCCCAGGTCCAGGAACCAAACCACTGCGCCAGCAACCAGCCAATCAGACCTAACAAGGTCAAACCCAGGCCCACGCCTGCGACGGTGGCGACCAGCCCCGCGACAAGCAGCCAATGGACAGCACTGCGCGCCAGCCCCAATTCCGCCGACAGCAGTTTGAGCTGGGCCCCGAACAGCTTCTGGAAAGCACGGCCGAGGCGGCCGATATCGTCCAGCAGGCCGGGGGGCGCAGGGGGTGGCGTCTCGTCAGGCGAGGCGGGCGCGTCATCGCGTCCGGTCTGGTCCATCCGCTGTCCTCGGCTTTGCTAGGCGATTAGCGGCGAAGTATGCGGCCAAGCAGCCAACCAGCGCCAAGGGCGATGGCTACGGACTGCACGGGCTTTTCACGCACGTAGTCGCGGGCGCGCTCCAGCCATTCGTCGGCGCGATCAACGGCATCGTCGTAGGCTTCGCGGCTACGCTGACGAACCTCGTCGGCCTTTTCGGTGGCACGCGTGGCGGCGTCGGCGGCCTTGTCCGTCGCGCGGTGCAAGCCTTCCTCAACATGGTCGGCCGCGCGTTCGACGGCTTCCTTGGTGTTCGTCACGGCGTGGGTGGTGGCCTGCTTGATGCGCTCGGCACGTTCCTCGATGCGATCGGCGGGCGTGCCTTCTTCGTGCGCCTGGACTTGCTTGTTCATGACGTTCTCCGTTGAAGCGGACATTCACTGTAGCCAAAGTAGTCAGCCGGGCGCATCGGGCAATGCCGCTCTGTTGCGCCGGCGCTCAGCTTGCGCGACGAAAGAACGCGATGATGGCCAGGATCAGGAAGATGACGAAGAGGATTTTCGCAATGCTCGCCGCCGCGCCGGCAATACCGGTGAAACCAAACAGAGCAGCAATGATGGCGATAACCAAGAATACTAGGGCGTAGTGGAGCATGATGCGATCCTCTCGACGGACATGACATCGTCCGACCATCATTCATCCACAGCGCATGCCTCGCGAGCGTGAAAATGACCTGAGTCCGGGTTCTCCTTTGGTCACTGTTCACGCTCGCGCCAGCGCCGTTCAGGCCGCTGCAGGATTAATCGCGTAAGTTCCCATGATCTCTGCCTCGGCCAACACATGGCCATCCATCGCGGTACGCAATTCGTTTACGGTGAAACCATCGGCGAGTTTGAGGCTGTCCACATCCAGCGCGTAAACACGGAAGTGGTAGTGATGGATGATGGAGTCGTTCCACGGCGGGCACGGACCGTCGTAGCCAAGGTATTCGCCGCCCATATCGGCGTCGCCTGCAAACCAGCCGGTGTAGTCGTTTTTGCCTTGCACGCTGCCGGGCGGCCCGTAAGGTGCGCGCTTGCCGCGCGGCACGATGCCGTCGCTGCACGCACCTTCGGCTAGCTCGCCGCATTCCACCGGGATGTTGGCCATCAGCCAATGGACGAACTCCACGCGCGGCAGGTCCGCGGGCACGGTGCGGCCTTCCCTGTTCACGTCGTCAGGCTTGCTGGGCACATCGAAATCAAGGCAGATAAGCACGAACGAGCGAGTCGCATGCGGCGCATCTTTCCACGCGAGGTGCGGGCTGAGATTGTCCGACAGGGCGAATGGTTCGCCACGCTTGCCGAAGGCGAGTCGCGCCGGCATCGGCTGCCCATGTTCGAAACTATCGCTGCGCAGTTGCAAGGTCGTTCTCCTGGATAACTATCGATGAATTCAGTAACGGCATGTGCCGCTTCACGGTTTTTCGTAGGTCACGCGATACACCGCGCCGGCAAGATCGTCACTGACCAGCAGGCTGCCATCGGGCAACGGCTGCACGTCGGCCGGACGGCCCCACGCTTGTTCGTTCTGCTGGAAGCCGTCTAACAATGGTTCGTAGGCGGTGACCTTGTCGCCGTTGAGGTGCACGGTCATCACGCGATAACCGGATTTCTTGGTGCGGTTCCACGAGCCATGCTCGGCGATGATGATGGCGCCCTTGTAACTGGCCGGAAACTGCGAACCCTCATAGAAACGCATACCGAGCGAGGCCACGTGCGCGCCCAGCTTGTAGACCGGCGGCGTGTAGTCCTTGCAGTTCTTGCCCTGGCCAAACTCCGGGTCGAGCGTGTCGCCCTGGTGGCAATACGGAAAACCGAAGTGCTCCCCGGTATGCGACAGGCGATTCAGCTCATCGCTGGGCATATCGTCGCCCATAAGATCGCGACCGTTGTCGGTGAACCACAATTGCTTCGTCTTGGGCTGCCAATCGAAACCGACGGTATTACGGATGCCGTAGGCGACGTCTTCCAGCCCGCTGCCATCGGCGTTCATGCGCGTGATCTTGGCGTAGTCCTTACCTTTGTCGCAGACGTTGCATGGCGCACCAATGGGCACGTAGAGCTTGCCGTCCGGGCCGAAGGCGATGAACTTCCAGCCGTGGTGGGTCTCGGTGGGAAACTTGTCGTAGATCACTTCTGGCTTCGGCGGATTGTCGAGATGGTTCTCGATGTCGCGCAGTACCAGGATCTTGCTCACCGCCGAGATGTACAGGTCGCCATTCTTGAACGCCACGCCCACGGGCAGCTGCAGGCCGCTGGCGATGACGCGTACCTTGTCGGCATGCCCGTCGCCCTTGCTGTCCGTCAGCGCATAGACCTTGCCCGCGCTGTTGGAGCCGACGAACACCGTGCCCTTGGCACCCAGCGTGATCTCGCGCGCATTGGGCACTTGGTCGGAATACATCGCGACATGGAAACCCGGCGGCAACGTGAGCTTGTCCAACTGCGGTGAGGCCAGCGCCGCCTGGGCGATGATCAATCCAAACAGACCAAGGATCAAAGTGCGCATGGAAGGCACTCCATGAGGGGAGTTCTGAAGCGTAGCGCCATGGCGGCCACGGCGAAACGCTCTAGGGCAGATCCGGCAACGTGTAATGCAAATCGTACGAATGCACCCCGTTGGCGATATGGACCGAAAGCGTGCCCGCGATACCAGCCAGCTCACCAGCACCCGAGTCCGGCACGATGGCGATGGTCAGCGTGGGCGTGCCCCGGTGCATGGTGCCGCAATGTTGCAGTGCGAAACTGCCCTGGCGTCCATGTACGCTGACATGGACCCGCTCCATTGCCACATAGCCCGCCGAGCCGTCGACGGCCGTACCCACGGCGAGCATCTGTCCGTGGCCCTGCCCCTGCATGTCACCGTGAAACTGTTTGGCGATGGCCATGCGGCCCACGCTGGGATCGCCCACACCCTCCTGCGGTGGCTGCGGTGTGATCTTCACGTCGAAGGTGCCTTTGGCATGCACGGTCATGTCCATTTTCCTTCAAGCAGGGCGAGCTATTCGTCGGATGATGCGTTGCCAGCATGACAGCGCGCAGCACCCCGACACACGATGGGCGCGCGTCGGTGAACGCGTGGTGCATTCCCTGCCAGGACGTCTGTCCTCTACTGCTGCGCAGCGATGACGTTGAATCGCGCCGCAATGTACTCGTCGGTGAAACTGGTCATGTCCCAACCACGGATAAAGCCGCAGTGGCCACCATAAGGGGAAATATCCAGCTCGATATTGGCGGGCAATTGCAGCTTTTCGAACGCATCCACAGGAATGACGGGGTCGTCGCGTGCGGTGAGGATGGTGCACGGCACGTGCATGTTTTCCAGGGCACGGCCGGCCACGGAATAGCCGTCCAGATAAGCTTCCAGCGATCCGAAATCGGTATGGCGTGCCACCAGCGCCGCGGTAAGCCCGCGCAGGTTCTGCTTGAGCTCGGCAAGCTCGAAATACTGCCGCTGCGGGAACGCCGCCTGCTTGGCCTGCAGGGAACGCCGCCACTTGTGCATGAAGTACGCCTGGTAGAACCACGGTGCCGACGCTTCCAGCGAGAACAAACCCTCGCCCGGATCAACGATGGGGCACACCGCCAGCGCATAGCTCAACGGCAGGCCTGCCGCCGGCGCTTGCATGGCTGCGCGCAGTGCAAAGTTGCCACCCAGCGAGAAACCCGCCAGCGCCATGGGGCGTGCCGGAAAACGCTGTGCGATGTCGCCCAACGCATGCACCACTTCATCGATACGGCACGAATGGAACAGCGCCTCGTTGAGATGGTGGCTGTCGCCGTGATCACGGAAGTTCAGGCGGAAGATGTCCCACCCGTCGGCCAGTAAACGGCTGCCAGTCTGCAAAACATAGGTGGAATCGACACTGCCTTCCCAGCCATGGAACAGCACGGCCAGGCCACGCGATTCCGGGTGGGTCTTCTGCGCGGTGTAGGCGCCGGTGAGCCGTACGCCATCACCGCCATCCACCGTCACGGGCTGCGAATCCTGCAGCACGGTCTGTGCAGCCTTGGGCAGCAACAGGCGACGCACGCCGCTGGACGACAGCATGGTCTGAATATGGCCACTGCGTAGCGGCCTTGGCGGCAGAAAATCCTTTCCCCTGGGTAGCGTCATGCTTGGCTGTCGTTGTTCGGCTTGTCTTCCAACGCGAACGCAATGCGCTCGCGCGCGGTCTCCGCCATGCGGCGGCGCGCATCCGGTGTGGCCGGCACGGGCTCGAGGAAATGCACCTCGGCATCCAGCGGCGCTTCGCCGAGCAGGCGCAGGAAGTTTTGCATGAAGTTTTCGTGGTCGCGGAAACCCGCGTCGATCACCCGGCGGCCATCCCGTGCAAAGCGCAGCGCCACCGGCTGTACCGGCACTTCCGCATCAAGCGCCGCCTGGAAGATGCGCGCGTGGAACACACGCAGCACGCCGTTGTGACCGGTGCCGCCTTCGGGAAACACCGCCACCGAACGGCCGCCACGCAGGCGATCCACCATCACCTGCATCACGGCGGCCAGCGAATGGTTGTTGCCGCGACGATGGAAGATGGTGCCACCAGACGCTGCCAGCCAGCCGACCAACGGCCAGCTCGCGATTTCCGCCTTGGCCACGAAGCAGGCGGCGCGCTGGCTGTGCAACAGCTCGATGTCGATCCAGGAGGTGTGATTGGCGACGAACAGCACAGGGTCGGCCAGCGGCTTGCCCACTCGCACCGAGCGCAGTCCGAAGATGCGCAACAGCGCGGTGGACCACCAACGGATGGTGCGGTGCGCAAAGGGCTCGCGACCGTTCTTCATCACCACGTCACGGCGCCAGGTCAGCACCAGTGAGCAGAGCAGGATCCCCAGCACCACGTGCAGGAGCAGCAAGGGCACTCGCCAGAAGTAGCGCAAGGGTCGCATCAGATCTCGGCGGGCGGGGGCGGTAAGGGAATGGCTGTTCATCAGTACCGGTTAGTTTAGCGTTAGTCGCTGCCTGCGTCCCCGCGTCGCAGGATCAGCGTTCCAGCTGGCCCAAGGGTAGAGCCGAGGAGTGCTTCACCGTGCGGAGCACAAAGCTGGAATTGACGTCCGCCACGCCGGAGGCGTTGAGCAGGCGGTCCAGCAGAAAGCGAGAAAAATCCTGTAGATCAGCCACATAGACGTGCAGCAGATAGTCCATGTCGCCGGTCAGCGCATAACAGGACACCACTTCGGGCCAGCCGTTCACCAGCGCCACGAACCGCTCGACAGCGACGCTCTCGTGCTTGGTCAGCTGCACCCGGACGAAGGCTTGCAGGCCCAGGCCCACCGCCTGGGGATCCACCTGAGCGGTGTAACCGGCCAGGACGCCATCCCCCTCCAGTTTCTGGAGCCGGCGCAGACACGCCGAGGGGGAGAGGCTGACCTTGTCGGCCAGCTCCGCGTTGGTGATGCGTCCGTCCGACTGGAGGACGGTCAGAATGCGTAGGTCAGTGCGATCCAGAGTAACCATGGCAATAAATCTCCATAGATACGGAAAGTGGAACACGATTATTGCGCAAACAGATGGAATGGATGCAATAAAACAACCATCGTGCGCGGTGACCAGCCTATGCTGACAGCATCAAAGCAAGCCGGCTTACGCCAGGAGCACGCCATGAACACCCCACCACGCCGCGTAGAACATCAGCAAACCGATCGTGGCTATGTGCCGGTGTATGCCACGGGCGTCGTGGAGCAACCGTGGGCGAACTACTCCGCCACCGACCACGAGGTGTGGGACACCCTCTATAAGCGTCAGCGCGACCTGCTGCCGGGCCGCGCCTGCCAGGAGTTCATGGACGGCGTGGAGCGCTTCGGCCTTGGCGATGGCGGCATCCCGAAGTTTGCCGACCTGAACAAGGTGCTGGGCGCCACTACCGGCTGGGAACTGGTTGCCGTGGAAGGGCTGCTGCCGGATGAAGTGTTCTTCGACCACCTGGCGCATCGCCGCTTCCCCGTGAGCTGGTGGATCCGCAAGCCGGACCAGCTCGACTACCTGAGCGAACCTGACCTCTTCCACGACCTGTTCGGCCACGTGCCCCTGCTGCTCAACCCGGTTTTTGCCGACTACATGCAGGCCTATGGCCGCGGCGGCATGAAGGCGTTCGCGATCGGCCCCGAAGCGCTGATGAACCTGACGCGCCTGTACTGGTACACGGTGGAGTTTGGCCTGATCAACACCAAGGACGGCATGCGCATCTACGGCGCGGGCATCGTCAGCTCCAAGGGTGAGTCGATCTACTCGCTGGATTCGGCATCACCCAACCGTATCGGCTTCGGCCTGGAGCGCGTGATGAGCGCGCGCTACCGCATCGACACGTTCCAGCAGACCTATTTCGTGATCGATAGCTTCGAGCAGCTGTTCGAGGCGACGCGGCCAGACTTCACGCCGATCTACGCAAAGCTGCGCGAGACGACTGCGCACGCGGCAGGCGACGTACTGGACAGCGACCGCGTGTTTACGCGAGGCAATCGCGAAGGCTGGGCGACCAACGCCGACACCTGATCGCCATAGATCCGCGATACGAAACGAAGAAAAGCCCGCCACCGTGCGGGCTTTTTCTTTCTTGCATGTAGGCCTGCGTCCGAATGCCCTACGCCAACATGATCTATATCAAACGTAGACAACGACTTCCTAACGACCATGACGCTGTCCCCAACGAAAACACGATGGAACAACGTCATGAAAGCCCTGCTTCCCCTCGCTCTTGCTGCCACGCTCGGCGCACTCGCCGCTGCTCCTGCCGCCCATGCGGAAAGCAACGACTCCTGGGTCGTGCGCATCGGCGGCGCCGTCGTCGCACCCAAGAGCAACAACGGCACCATCGCTGGTGCGCGCGCGGACGTGAGCAGCAGCACGCGGCCCACCATCGACCTTGAGTACATGATCACCCCGAACTGGGGCGTGGACGTGCTCGGCGCCTCGCCGTTCCTGCATGACATCAGCCTCGCCGGCCTGGGTACGGTGGCTCGCACCAAGCAGCTTCCGCCGACCTTTGGCATCAATTACCACTTCATGCCGAACGCAGCCTGGTCGCCGTTCCTGGGTGCAGGCGTCAACTACACCAACTTCTTCAGCACGCATGCCACCGGCGCGCTCTACGGCAACAGCGTGAGCATCGCCAACAGTTGGGGTCCCGCGGTGCGCGCCGGCTTCGACCTGAAGATCTCGGAAAAGTGGCTGGCCACGGTGGATGTGCGCTGGGCCTACATCGAGAGCGACGTGAAGGTCGATAACACCAAGGTGGGCACTGCCAAGATCGACCCGGTCGTGTTCGGCGCCAGCATCGGCTACCGCTTCTAATAAGGGGAGACCCGTCGGCAGGGAAGCCGCAGGGCCCTTCGCGAGAAGGGCCTTTTTCTTTGCGTCGGTAGTGGGCTAGCCGCGCTTCCACTCGTCGACGGTCAACACCTGAGCAATGCGCTTGCCGTCCCATCGATACATCAGGTGTTGGGCCTGCACGCATGGCGCAACGCGATCGGGATAGAACACCGCCACGCACTCGCCGCCGATGTGACGGACGCTGTCGTAGACGAGTCCGTCCGAACCCTCCTTGCGCAGCTTGCGCGCGAGCGCGACGCCGGCAGCGTAATCATCCGGATCGTGTTCGGCTTTCCATCCACCGCGCAGATCGTGCAGCTTGGCCTGGATGCTGGTGCTGTAGCAGCGCATCTCGATATCGCACGGCGGTTCAGCCGTGGCCGCGAGGAACAGCTCGCGGTGGTAGACCGTTTCCTCCACCGCCGTCGCCACACTGTGCGCGGCGTAGAACACGCCCCACGTACCATCGGAAAAGCGGCTGCCCTCGGGATTGAGGTGCGTGAACGCTGCCATCACTGGCGTCGTACCCGGACCGCTGACGCGCCGATCCGGCGGCACCAGATGCAGGTCGCCGATCTCGTTGCGCAGGCGCGGATTGGTCATCGCCTCAATGGCGTATAGCGCTTCGAGATCGCCCGGCTCAGCGATGCGATCGAACACGCCAATCGGCGGAAAGCGGCTGGGAACGATGCGATAGGCATGGCTCCAGCGGATGCGTTTGAGCGGTGGAATGTCGGCCATGACGTGGATCTCTCACGCGATCTGCCAGAAGAAGGGAGTATGGCGGAGAGGCGTATCGTGGGTTGCGACGTGGGGCGCAGGGCCATTGGCCAGCGCGATGGACGAGGGCGAAATAACGATGCGACGCTACGGTCGCACACAGGGCGCGCTCTTACCAAGTGCGCTGATCAGCCCCGTTGTGCGTCGAGGTACTGACGTACGACGTAAAGGTCGGCAACGTTACCCGAAAGCATGCGTTCCAGCGCCGAGCTTCCGCCAAACAGCGTGGCTTTGTTCGCGCGGTGCACCCAGCCATCGGCCTGGCCGGGATCGGGAAACAGGATCTGCAGGTCCTTGAAGATACCCAGCAGGTAGCTGATGCGCTCCAAGGTGTCGCGCCCCAGTGTGCCGCTCTGCAGCCGCTTCCACTTGTAGAACGTCGACTCCGGCGGATCGCCCAGCAGGCGTCGCTGGTCGCTGATGCGCAGATTCCAGCGCTCGGCGATGTTGAAGAAGGCACGCAATGCCGGGCCGCCAAGATCGGTGGCGGGATGGCTTTCGGGCTGGAGATGAGCCGCCATGATTCGACTCTCCCTGTGAAGTTGGTATCAACTTTACTTCATTGGTGCATTTTTAGCCAGTGGGCGAGTTATCCACCGTTTGGCTAGTACAGGCCCCCTTTTCACCGCCGCATACTCCGCCCTGCCCCCGCCGGGAGGAAATGCCATGCGCCGCCAAGCCTTTGCCGCCTCGATCCTGCTATCGCTGGTCACCCTGGGCGCCCACGCGGAGGTGAAAGAAGCCACTCCCGATCACCTGCTGATCCAGGACACCCGCGCCGTCCACGCGCCACCGGAAAAGCTGTTCCACCAGTGACCGACGTCGGCCACTGGTGGAACAGCGAGCACACCTATTCCGGCGACGCCTCGCACCTGAGCCTGAAAGCCGAAGCGGGAGGCTGCTTCTGCGAGCGTTGGGATGGCCAGAGCGTGGAGCACGGCCGGGTGATCTGGGCGGCGCCGGGGCACGTGCTGCGGTTGGACACGGCACTGGGTCCGTTGCAGTCGATGGCCGTGAACGGCGTGATGACCTTCACCCTAAAAACTGCACCCAGTGGGGCCACCTTGCAGTTCGAATATCGCGTCGGTGGCGCGACCGGAAGCGCGCTGGACAAGATCGCCCCAGCCGTCAATGGCGTACTGATGGATCAGCTAGAACGATTGCAGCGTTATGCCGAAACAGAGGCGCGCGCGCGTAGCGGAGAACCCTGACGCTTGTCCTTTAGCCACAACCGCCGACCTGCATCCACCGCACACCAAACCTGCCCGCATACAGGCTCACGCAAACCGTGTCGCCAATGGTGAGGGTTTCGTAGTAAGCATGCGATATTTGTAAACGGTTCTTATCTATCTCTTTATTCCAGGTGGCTAAGTTCAAATAGTAGCTAGTGCCTTTGCCCTGGCTCATATGCTTACCAACAACAATCGTCTTATAGATCTTTGGTTTCGAGTTGTCCCACATTGCGTTTGTCAATGCCAACAAGCTACCGCCATAGGCTGCAGTAAAGGGCAACAGAAGAAGCAAAGACCCCCATTGCTTGCTTCGAAATGGCAATCGCACCGTGGGCGCCGTGGCAATCCCAACCCATAGCGGTAGGAAAAGCACAAAGCTCCATAAGACGAGCTGACGAACATCGATTGTCGTCACATCGAGCGCTGCTCGTAACGAAAGGGCTGTCGCTGGAGCAACCAGTAGCCAACTCAACGTTAGACCGGTGTCAAAACGCTTCTTCTCCTCGAGGAGAATCTGCCACGGGTTCAGCCAAGCGAGGGCAATCGCTAACCATGGGAGCACTGCTGCGCAAGTGAGCGCCACACCATAAGGCCGCGGATACAAGACCACCCACAGCATGACCAGCATCGGAATTAGACGAAACATCCGGGTTGTTTATATCTTTTTCTACCGACGCTGATCATGCCTTATTGGCAAGAAACCAACGGCATTGATCGCAATTAATGAGAAAGAGCCTTACCTCTTCCCACCCTTGTCCTTCCCACAATCACACCCGAAATCCGGCTCCGGACCGCCTTCGGCAATGAACTGATCGACGCGCTTCTCCAACACCGGCAGCGGCACGGAGCCGATCTGCAGCACGGTGTCGTGAAAGTGGCGGATGTCGAACTTCGGGCCCAGCGCCTGCTCGGCCTTTTGGCGCAGCTCCAGGATCTTCAGGTAACCCAGTTCATACGACAGCGCCTGCCCCGGCCAGCTGATGTAGCGATCCACTTCGTTGGCGATCTCGCGATCGGATAGCGCTGTGTTCTGCGTCATGAAATCGATCGCCTGCTGACGCGTCCAACCGAGATGGTGAATGCCGGTATCGACCACCAGGCGGCAGGCGCGCCACATCTGGTAAGTGAGGTAACCGAAGCGCTCATAGGGCGTCTTGTAGATGCCCATCTCGTTGCCGAGGTATTCCGAGTACAGGCCCCAGCCCTCGCCGTAGGCGGAGATGTAGCCCTCGCGGCGGAAATCCGGCTGGCCGTGCTGTTCGGCCGCCAGCGATAGCTGCAACGAATGGCCGGGCATCGACTCATGCAGGGTCAACGCGGGCATGTTGTAAAGCGGACGCGACGGCAGGTCGTACGTGTTCACCAGATAAGTGCCAGGGCCACCACGGCCGGAGGTGTAGTACGGCGCGATATCGTCCGGCACCGGCACAATGGCGAAGCGTTGGCGCGGCAGACGGCCAAACTCCTTGCCCAATTGCGCGTCCACTTGCTTGGCCACCCAAGCGGTGCGCATCAGCAGTTCATCCGGCGTCTTGGCGTAGAACTGCGGGTCAGTACGCAGGAAATGCAGGAAGTCGGCGAAGCTTCCCTTGAAGCCCGTCTCCTGCATGGTCTTGACCATCTCGGCGTGGATCTTCGCCACCTGCTCCTGGCCCACCTTCTGGATGGTGTCCGGGTCAAGATCGAGCGTGGTGTATTCGATGATCTGCTGGCGGTACCACGCCTTGCCATCGGGCATGGCTTCAGCGGCCAGCGTGGTGCGCGCCTTGGGCACATACTCGTTGCGGAAGAAGGTAAGCAGGTTGGCGTAAGCCGGAATCACCTTGCCACTGATGGCCTGCTTCGCCTGCTGTTGCAGTTTGGCGGCGTCGGCGGCAGGCAGGGTGCTCGGCATCTTCTTGAAGGGCTCATAGAAACTGCTCTGTGTGGGGTCCTTCAGTTCCGACACGGACGCGATGGAAACATCGCGGCCCTTCAACACTTCCTTAGGCACGGTAAAGCCGCGCGCCAGGCCGTCGCGCATGTTGTCGATCTGCTGCTGGAAATACGCCGGCACTTCGTTGAGGCGGTCGATGTAGCGCTGGTAATCCTGCACGGTGCGCAGCTTGTCGCTATCCAACACGTAGCCAAGCTCGCTCCAGAACGCGGAGTCGCTGTTGAACGGCATCTGCCACTGCTTGAATTTCTGCGCTGCCAGCAGGTTCTGGATCTGCGCGCGATACACGGCGTAGTTCACCTGCGCTTCGGGCGACAGCTGTTTCACGTCGATGCCGTCGAGCTGGTTCGACACCTTCTGCCAGTAATCCTGGCGCTTCTGCTGGTTGGCAGCGTCCACGTTGTCCAGGCGCGACCCGTTGGGCTGCGCTTCGCCCGAGGAAGAAATACCGGACTGACCGTTGCGCCACGACCACTCCTGCTCGTAGATCTGCTTGAAACGTGCGTCGGCGCTGGAATCGGCCCAGGCCGGTGCGGCAAGGGCGAGCGTCACGGCTGCGGCCAGCCAGGTCGTACGGAGAGCGTTCTTCACTGCGGGTTTCCCTTTGGCAACGAGGTCATCGGCGATGCCGACACGGCATCCTCCACGCTCCAGTCTTCCAGCGCCTGTGGCGGAAGCTGGGGCAGCGCCATGCGCGACAAGGCGTCGCGGGCGTCGTCCTTCAATCGTGCCACGCGCAGCTCGATACCGCGCGCAGCCAACCAAGCGGCGAAATCGGCGATGGCTTCAAGCGAGGTACCGTCCAGATCGGGGCTCACTTCCAGGCTCAGCACCACGCGCTTAAGCCCCTGGCAGGCCTCCACCCGCAGGCGCGCCTGCGCCAGCATGGCCTCGGCATTGACGAAGAACAGCGGTTCCTCCGGCCGCACGATCAGCATGCCCGGCACCTGCAACGCGCCTGGGTGCTGCCCGACATCGACGAAATCGTGGCCATCGGCAAGCCGCCCCAGCACGCTGAGCCGAGGCGTAGCCAGCTGGCGCAGCAGCATCACCAGACTGAAGGCGATGGCGCATAGCAAGCCATTGAGGATGCCCAGCGACAACACTGCCACCACGGCCGCTAGGAGCACCAACCGGTCGCGATGCCAGCGCAGGTAAGGCGTGAATACGGAAAGGCGCAATGACTTGCTCACCGCGTGTATCACGATGGCCGCCAGCACCGGCTGGGGTATCCGCTCGATCCACGGCAAGGCGAGCAACACCAGCACCAGCACGCTACCCGCGCCGATCAGCCCCGCCCACCGCGACTGCGCACCTGCTGCCTCGTTCGCTGACGTGCCCGAGTAACCCGCGCCCACGGGCATGCCATGCAGCGCACCGGAAACCACATTGGCTACGCCGAGCACCAGCAAATCGCGGTTCGGGTTCACCGCATCGCCATGCTTGAGCGCGAACCCGCGGATGGAGCTGTACGACTCTGCGTAGAGGATCAACAACAGCGCAGCTGCCAGCTCCACGCTCGGCAACCACTGGCCGCTATGCGGCCATGTCGGCCACCCCAGATCGACGGCCAGCCGGATCGAACCCGTCAACGCCACGCCATGCGCCGCCAGCCAACCCGACGACACGACGCCCAACGCAATCGCAACCAGACTGCCCGGTAAGCGACGGAACCGCTCACACACGAACAGCAACGCCAGCGCCACGACGCCCGCGCCAAGCGCCGCCACGTTCACTTGCGGCAACACCTTGGCCAGCTGCAACAGCAACGCCGGCACGAAATCGCCATGCACGTCCGCCACACCCATCAGATGCGGCAACTGCTTGAGTGCAATGACACAAGCCAGCCCGAAGGTATAACCCCGCAACACGGGTCGGGCGATCAAATGCGACAGGCCACCCAGCCGTGCAGCCCCCGCGACGAGGAAGCAGACGCCCGACAACAGGATCAGCGTGGCCGCCATGGCCACGCGGGACACGTTGTCGCCACCGGCCAATGCCAGGGTACCCGCCGCCAATACCGCTGCGGACGATGATGTGGCGGAGACGATGGCGTAACGGCTTTGCCCAAGCAGACCGTATGTCGCCAAACCCACAAACAAGGCGATGACGCCCGCTTGCGGTGGCAGGTTGGCGATACCGGAATAGGCCACGGCCTCGGGAATCAGCAGGCCGGCGATGGAGAGGCCCGCTACGAGGTCGAGGTGCCAGGTGGGCGGAGCCTTGGCGGCGGGACTGGCGGTGGCTGACATGGGTGGCTCCGGCGTGGGTGCGCGGAGTGAGGGTAGCGGATTGGTGGGGGTGTTCTCTGAGTTTTGAGGATGGTGGTGTTCTGGGTGTTTGGTCTGTTGGGCGTGGAACGCACGGTTCTGCTCCCTCTGCCCTTCGGGCGACCCGAAGGTAGTCCCCTTTTTGGGAGAGAGGGTTGGGGTGAGGGGGCAATCTCGCCTCACTTCTTCAACTGAGCCGTCATCCCGGCGTAGGCCGGGATCCAGTAACCATGCGTACGATTATCGCCTCGTGCCTTATCGCGATCTGGCCGCTTACGCAGCGGGCGTTTCGATCGTCTGCCGACGCTCGAGTCACTTTTCTTTTGCTGGCCCAAAAGAAAAGTGACCCAAAGAAAATGGCCGTAAAGCCAACGCCCGTAGCATCACGATGGGATAAGCCCGAACGGCTGAGGAATCGTGTCGCTTGGCAACCTCCACCTCTACACAGCGGGTACTGCCAAGCGCTTCGCAACGCGCCGTGGCGGTGAGGGCTTAAAGCAGGCTGCGCTACGCTTCCCCATCGCTGAGGCTAGGGAAGGAAGACGCTACGCTTTCCTACCGCCGAGGCGAGGGAAAGGGAGCGCTACGTTTGCCCACTACTGGGGCAAGGTAAAGAGAACGCTACGCTTCCCGACCGGCGGGGAGAACTCGCCACCTAACGGCATCGCTTTTCTCTTCTGCCTTGGCTTTGAGCCCTAGAGCAGGAGCAACGCGACCTGCCGCGATGCGATGTGCAGCGCAGCTGCACGAGCCGTCTGCTTTGCGCTTTTGATCTTCCGGCCCCCGTATGAGGCGGCGGGCGGGTGGAGATAAGGCCCGCAGGGGAATCGGCAGGGATGCCGATTCCTTTTCGTCGGGGCAGGAGCCCCGTCGAAAAGCCCGGAACCCGAC
>NZ_JAELTQ010000511.1 GCF_016428905.1 Dyella sp. ASV24
CCCCCCCCCCCCCCCCCCCCCCCCCCCCCCCCCCCCCCCCCCCCCCCCCCCCCCCCCCCCCCCCCCCCCCCCCCCCCCCCCCCCCCCCCCCCCCCCCCCCCCCCCCCCCCCCCCCCCCCCCCCACCTCCACCATTCCAGCTTCGTCGGCAGCGTCAGATGTGTATAAGAGACAGGGATTGCGCCACGCCGTCCAGCGACATCGAATCGCCCGTCTGCTTGAGGCCATTGAGGCGTGCGCTCGCAGGAATGGTTTTCACCAGCTCGTCGAAGAGGTGGACCATCTGCGAACGGTTGGCCTGC
>NZ_JAELTQ010000512.1 GCF_016428905.1 Dyella sp. ASV24
GTAATCCGCCGTCGGCGCCACGTGATTGCTGATCCAGTCCAGGCCGATCACCGACTGCGGCTGGGTGATATTGAGGTCCGCCTGCGTCGGCGCCTGGGTGATGGCGGACTGCGCAGCGGTGCCACGCCTGTCTCTTATACACATCTGACGCTGCCGACGAAGCTGGAATGGTGTTGGTGTGGGGGGGGGGGGGGGGGGGGGGGGGGGGGGGGGGGGGGGGGGGGGGGGGGGGGGGGGGGGGGGGGGGGGGGGGGGGGGGGGGGGGGGGGGGGGGGGGGGGGGGGGGGGGGGGGGGGGGGGG
>NZ_JAELTQ010000513.1 GCF_016428905.1 Dyella sp. ASV24
TACGCACTGGCGCACGCACCCGCACACTTGAATGCCCTGCAGGCCTCGACGCTGCCCATCGCCGCACTCACTGCGTGGCATGCGCTGGAGCTGGCACACGTCACCAGTGGGCAGACGGTGCTTGTACCTGTCTCTTATACACATCTGACGCTGCCGACGAAGCTGGAATGGTGGGGGTGGGGGGGGGGGGGGGGGGGTGGGGGGGGGGGGGGGGGGGGGGGGGGGGGGGGGGGGGGGGGGGGGGGGGGGGGGGGGGGGGGGGGGGGGGGGGGGGGGGGGGGGGGGGGGGGGGGGGGGGGGG
>NZ_JAELTQ010000514.1 GCF_016428905.1 Dyella sp. ASV24
CGGCCTGCAACGCGCCCGCTTCCTGCCGGCCATCGCACTGATCGAAAAGCACTGCCGCGTGGTGCAGATGATCTCGTCGCACGACTGGCGCCTGCGCGCGCTCACGCAAGCGGCGGTCTACCAGACCTGTCTCTTATACACATCTCCGAGCCCACGAGACAGGACAGGCCATCTCGGATGCCGTCTTCTGCTTGAAAAGGGGGGGGGGGGGGGGGGGGGGGGGGGGGGGGGGGGGGGGGGGGGGGGGGGGGGGGGGGGGGGGGGGGGGGGGGGGGGGGGGGGGGGGGGGGGGGGGGGGGGG
>NZ_JAELTQ010000515.1 GCF_016428905.1 Dyella sp. ASV24
CCCCCCCCCCCCCCCCCCCCCCCCCCCCCCCCCCCCCCCCCCCCCCCCCCCCCCCCCCCCCCCCCCCCCCCCCCCCCCCCCCCCCCCCCCCCCCCCCCCCCTGTTTTCAAGCAGAAGACGGCATACGCGATGGCCTGTCCTGTCTCGTGGGCTCGGAGATGTGTATAAGAGACAGGGCAAGCAGTCCGTGGCATTGCCTGTCGCGGTGAAGCGCAATGTGGAAACACAAGAGTTCAAGGTGACGGGCAAAGACACCGTCAAGGTACCTGCCGGCAGCTTCCAGACGGAGCGCGTAGTCCGC
>NZ_JAELTQ010000516.1 GCF_016428905.1 Dyella sp. ASV24
TTTGTCGTGGGGCCTTGTGTATAGTCAGCTGATCCGACCGTTTGCGGTGACGACATGAGCGAACCTCGACCGACGCTTCCACCGATGGCCGAGCGGATGTTGGCAAGGGCACGCGAGGAATGGGCCCTGTCTCTTATACACATCTCCGAGCCCACGAGACAGGACAGGCCATCGCGTATGCCGTCTTCTGCTTGAAAATCGGGGGGGGGGGGGGGGGGGGGGGGGGGGGGGGGGGGGGGGGGGGGGGGGGGGGGGGGGGGGGGGGGGGGGGGGGGGGGGGGGGGGGGGGGGGGGGGGGGGG
>NZ_JAELTQ010000517.1 GCF_016428905.1 Dyella sp. ASV24
GCCGAGCAACGCTTTCCAATGGCGCTCGCCATCCACGCGATCCACGTGGATGCGCGTGTGCGCGTCATCCACGGCGGAGGGCAGCTGGGACATCACGGCATGTACCAGCACCTGCAGAGTGCTGTTGCTGTCTCTTATACACATCTGACGCTGCCGACGAAGCTGGAATGGTGTGGGTGTCGGGGGGGGGGGGGGGGGGGGGGGGGGGGGGGGGGGGGGGGGGGGGGGGGGGGGGGGGGGGGGGGGGGGGGGGGGGGGGGGGGGGGGGGGGGGGGGGGGGGGGGGGGGGGGGGGGGGGGGG
>NZ_JAELTQ010000064.1 GCF_016428905.1 Dyella sp. ASV24
TGCCGTGGCTCAGCAGAACCACATGACGCCGGAACAGCTACGCGGAGCCGTGGAAGCCGACGGCGGCAGCTTTGCCGCGTTTCGCCACCAGTTGTCTGATCAGTTGGTTGCCCAGCGCCTCCATGACAGCGTGATTCGCGACCAGGTGACCATTACCGACAGCGAAATCAATAACATGCTGGCCAGCCCCACCTATAAGGCGGGCGAGGTCCACCTGGCGCACATCCAGGTCAGCGTGCCGGCCGGCGCCAGCGCCGCCGACATCAAGGCAGCCCAGGACAAGGCGGCCCAGGCCATCGACGCCATCAAGGGCGGCATGGACTTCCATGCGGCCGCCATCCGCTATTCGGACGGTCAGGATGCCCTCGAGGGCGGCGACCTTGGCTGGCGCCGCATGGATGAGATCCCGCCGGCATTTGCCGACGCCGTGGGCAACATGAAGCCCGGCGACGTTTCCCCCGCCATGCGCGGTCCGACTGGCTTCCATATCCTGAAGCTGATCGAGCAGCGCCAGCCCAGCCGTCAGGTGGTGCAGGAGTTCCATGCCCGCCAGATCCTGATCCGCCCCAGCGAGCTGATGACGCCGGAGCAGGCCCATCAGAAGGCTGAGGACCTGTACAACCGCCTCGTCAACAAGCATGAGGACTTCGCGAAGTTGGCGAAGGAAAACTCCAAGGACGACACCACCGCCAACAACGGTGGCGACATGGGCTGGTTCATGCAGAACGACTGGGGCTCCACCATTGCCCAGCACTTGAACGAACTGAAGGACGATCAGGTCTCGCAGCCGTTCCAGAGCGAAGCCGGCTGGCACATCCTTGAGCGTCTTGGTACCCGCCAGAGCGACCGCACGGACGAACTGGAGCGCAACCAGGCCCGCCAGGCCATTGGCAACCGCAAGGCTGAGCAGGCGTATGACGACTACCTGCGCGAGATGCGTTCCAGCGCCTACGTGAACATCCTGGTGCCCGAACTGCGCGACCCGAACGCCCAGCAGAGCCAGAAATCCTCCTGAGGCCACGTTGAACGCCCAGACCCTCCCCCGGCTGGCCGTCACCGCAGGTGAGCCAGCGGGGATCGGTCCCGAACTGCTTATCCGATTGGCCGCCACTCCGCTGGCGGCCAATTTCGTTGCGGTCACGGATCGACACCTGCTCGAACGGGCCGCCATGCGCTGTGGGCAATCCATCCAGTTGATCGACGACGATGGCTCCGAGATCACGGAGCGCCCGCCAGGCCAATTGCGTATCCGTCATATCCCGCTGGGCACCCTGGAAGCTCCCGGCGTCCCCAACCCGGCCAATGCCCAGCACGTACTCGCCACGCTGGCCGAAGCCGCTGATGGCTGCATGAGCGGGCGCTATGCCGCCATCGTCACCGCGCCCTTGCAGAAATCCTCGATCAATGAAGCCGGAGTCCGCTTCAGTGGTCACACGGAGTTCTTCGCCGAGCGCGCCAACGCCGAGGTGGTCATGATGCTGGCAAGCCCGGAGCTGCGGGTGACCTTGGCAACCACACACCTCCCACTCTCCGCCGTGCCCGCATCGATCACGCGCGACGCGCTTATCCGGGTGCTGCGCATCGTCCACCGCGAACTCCGCGACAAATTCGGCCTGCGTGAGCCACGTATTGCCGTGCTCGGCCTCAACCCGCACGCGGGCGAAAGTGGCCACCTCGGGCGCGAGGAACTCGACACCATCATTCCCACGCTTGACGAGTTGCGCACCCAAGGCATGCAATTGCTAGGGCCACTGCCCGCCGATACAGCCTTCGTACCCTCGATGCGAGAGCGCTACGACGCCGTACTGGCGATGTATCACGACCAGGCGCTGCCCGTGCTCAAGAGCGAAGCATTCGATCGCACGGTGAATCTCACCTTGGGCCTGCCCTTCATCCGCACCTCCGTCGACCACGGCACGGCGCTCGATCTCGCCGGCACAGGTCGTGGTGATTCGTCCAGCCTGATCGCTGCAGCGAAGATGGCGCTCGAGCTAGTGGCACGACGCCGCGCCCATCTGCAAGGAATTTCATGAACGCCCGCCCCAAGAAGAGTTTCGGCCAGCACTTTCTGCACGAGAAGCGCTACATCGAGCGCATCGTCAGCGCGATTTCCCCGCGCCCGGACGACTTCGTGGTGGAGATCGGCCCCGGCGAAGGTGCACTCACCCTCCCCCTGCTGGCGGCAGCGGGCAAACTCACCGCGATCGAGCTGGACACGGATCTGATTCCCGACCTGCAGGCCCGCGCTGCCAGCGTCGGCGAACTCAACATCATCCACTCCGATGTGCTGAAGGTGGATTTCACTGCGCTCGCACACCGCCACGGCGTGGAGCGGCTGCGTGTCGCCGGCAACCTGCCGTACTACATCTCCAGCCCCATCCTGTTCCATTGCGTTGAACACGCGCAGGCCATCCAGGACATGCATTTCATGCTCCAGAAGGAAGTGGTGGACCGCATGGCCGCCGAGCCCGGCAGCAAAGTCTACGGACGCCTTTCGGTCATGCTGCAGCTGGCCTGCCGCGTAGAGCCGCTGTTCGTGGTGCCACCCGGCGCCTTCCGGCCGCCGCCGAAGGTCGACTCGGCCGTGGTGCGGCTGGTACCGCTGCCCCCGGAGCAACTGCCCGATGCCGATCCGGAGCGCATTCACGCGATCGTGAAGGCCGCCTTTGCACAACGCCGCAAGACGCTGGGTAACGCCCTGAAAAATGTCATGGATGCCCATGCGATCATGAGCGCCGACGTCGACCCGAAGGCGCGCGCCGAAACACTCTCCCCGCACGATTACGTCCGCCTTGCACGCGTACCGGCTGGCTGATCGACCATCGGCCGTTCGGAGGGCTTCTCGTGTTCAGCGAGTCGCCTGCAAGCTTCACCCATGCGGCGCGACAACCCTTACAATCGGGGCATGAATGAACGATCTTCCTACACGATCGACGTGCAGGTCGAACCTCGCTTTGTCCCCGACCAATCCCGTCCCGGCGACAACCGCTACGTTTTCGCCTACACGATCACACTACACAATGCGGGCGACGTTGCCGCACGTCTGCTGACCCGTCACTGGATCATCACTGATTCCAACGGCAAGGTTGAAGAAGTCACCGGCGACGGCGTCGTTGGCGAACAACCGTGGATCCGTCCCGGCGACCAGTTCGAGTACACCTCGGGTGCCGTGCTGGAGACCTCCGTGGGCATCATGCAGGGCAGCTATCAGATGCTGGCCGACGACGGTACGCGCTTCGAAGCGCCGATTCCGCCGTTCACGCTGTCGATTCCGCGCACGCTGCACTGATGGCTACGTACGCAATCGGCGATGTGCAGGGCTGCCATCCCGAACTCCAACGCCTGCTCGACAAGATTCGCTTCGATCCTTCGAGTGACCGCCTGTGGTTCTGCGGTGATCTGGTCAACCGTGGCGGGCAATCCCTGCAAACCCTGCGGCTGATCCACAGCCTGCGCGAGCAGTCGATCATCACGCTCGGCAATCACGATCTGAGCCTGCTCGCTATCGCGCAACGGCGGCCCGAGGCGCAATCCAAGGTCAACCCCGAACTACGCGAAGTATTGTTCGCGGACGACGCACCTGTGCTGCTGGAATGGCTGCGCTCACAGAAGCTGCTACACCACGACGAGCAGCTCAACTGGACCATGGTGCACGCCGGCTTGGCCCCGATGTGGACTCTGCGCCAGGCGCAGCGATCGGCGCAGGAAATCGAACGCGAACTTGGTAGCCCGCGCCATCCGCGCTTGTTGAAGAACCTCTTCGGCAATCGTCCGGCTGCCTGGAGCAGCCGTTTGCAAGGGGTCGAACGCATGCGTGCGTCGATCAACACGCTTACGCGCATGCGCTATTGCGATATCCAGGGGCGTATCGATTTCGAGAGCAAGGGCATTCCAGGAACGCAAAAGCCCGGTATGTATCCATGGTTCGAAGTCCCCGGGATGCGTCGGCGCGAGGCGCGCATCGTGTGCGGTCACTGGTCGGCACTGGGACGCTTCGCCGGCATGGGTGTCTATGCCATCGATACGGGATGTGTGTGGGGCGGTCAGTTGACTGCACTTCGGCTGGATGTTGAGGAGCCGCAGTACCTGACGGTGGATGCGGAGCCTTATCGGAAGAAGGTTCCGGGCGGGGACTGAGTCGATTTGCTGTCGGCTTGTCCTCGTCGATGCAGAGGGGATTAAGTGTTTCTCCCTATCCCCTTCGGGGTGAGGGTTGGGGTGAGGGGTGGGTGCTCGCCTGAGTGTTTCTTCTTTGCCGTCATCCCGGCGGAGGCCGGGATCCAGAGCCTCGGTGTTTGATTGTCGCGTTACCGCGACCGGGCCGCTTACGCAGCGGGCGTTTCGACCTTCTGCCGAAGGCCGAGTCACTTTTCTTTTGCTGGCCCAAAAGAAAAGTAACCCAAAGAAAATGGCCGTAAAGCCAACGCCCGCAGCATGACCTTGGGATAAGCCCGAACGGGTGAGGAATCGTGTGGATTGGCAACCTCCACCTCTACAAGCGGGTACACCGAAGCGCTTCGCAACGCGCCATAGCGGTGAGGACTTAAAGCAGGCTTCGCTACGCTTCCCCATCGCTGAGGCTAGGGAGAGAGGACGCTACGCTTTCCTACCGCCGAGGCGAGGTAAAGGGAGCGCTACGCTTGCCCACCACTGGGGCAAGGTAAAGAGAACGCTACGCTTCCCGACCGGCGGGAAGAACTCGCTACCTAATGGCGTCGCCTTTCTCTTCTGTCTTGGCTTTAAGCACTTAGAGCAGGAGCAACGCGACCTGCCGCGATGCGATGTGCAGCGCAGCTGCACGAGCCGCCTTCTCTGTGCCTTTGATCTTCCGGGCCCCGTATGAGGCGGCGGGCGGGTGGAGAAAAGGCCCCGTAGGGGTGGCTGGCACGGAGGCCAGCCACTTTTCGCCGGGGCAGGAGCCCCGTCGAAAAGCCCGGAACCCGACCGCGTACCTGGAGGGCGTAGCCCGCAAGGCGCCTCATCCGGGGGGCCCTTTCTTTGGGTTACTTTTCTTTGGGCAAGCAAAGAAAAGTGACTCGGCCTTCGGCAGAAGGTCGAAACGCCCGCCGCGTAGGCGAGCCAGGTCGCCGCCACGCGACAATCAAACACCGAGGCTCTGAATCCCGGCCTCCGCCGGGATGACGACACAAGCGGTAAGGCTAGATTGACCCCTTACCCCAACCCGCTCCCCAAAAGGGGTGAGGGAGCAAAACCTCAGCGCCCCTCAACACCAAACTCTCATACAACGAGAGAAAACCCCTCCCATCACTATCAACAACACCAAAAAAAACCCCGCCGAAGCGGGGTTTCTCATATCAACTCAGCTGACCGTGGCAATGCTTGAACTTCTTGCCCGACCCGCAAGGACACGGATCATTGCGCCCCACACGCGGACCATCCTGCTCCGGTCCACCCACGGGCGCAGACATGCTCCCCGCAGCCACCGCCTCGGCATCGGCACCAAGCGCCGCCACTGGCGCACCGCCACCACTGGCCAGCATCTGGCGCTGCAGACGGTCGGCAAGACGCTGCTGTTCAGCCTCCATCGCAGCGACTTCCTCCTCGCTACGAACGCGAACGCGGGCCAGCATCTGCACCACTTCGGACTTGATGCGATCGAGCATGGTCGAGAACAGTTCGAACGACTCGCGCTTGAACTCCTGCTTCGGCTGCTTCTGAGCGTAACCGCGCAGATAGATGCCTTGACGCAGGTAATCCATGCTCGCCAAGTGCTCCTTCCATGCGTTATCCACCACGCTCAGCATGATGTGCTTCTCGAGCTGGCGCATGGTGTCGCTGCCGATCTGCTGTTCCTTCGCCTTGAACAGCTGCTCCACGGCCTCGCGCACGTGTTCGAGGATCATCTTGTCGTCGATCTCGTGCTGCTGGTCGACCCAGGTTTTCAGGCTGAGTGACAGGCCAAATTCGCTTTCCAGCTCGCGATCGAGACCGGCGAGATCCCACTGTTCGTCGATGCTGTCGGCCGGCACGTAACGGCGAACCAGATCGGTGACCACGTCGTCGCGAATATCGGCGATGGCGTCAGACACATCGTCCACCACCAGCAGTTCATCGCGCTGGCTATAGATCACCTTACGCTGGTCGTTGGCGACGTCGTCGAACTCCAGCAGATGTTTGCGGATGTCGAAGTTGTGCTGCTCGACCTTGCGCTGCGCCTTTTCGATCTGGCGGCTGACCATACGGTCTTCCAGCGCATCCTCTTCCTTCATGCCGAACATGCGCATCCAGCGGCCGACCCAGTCGCCAGCAAAAATGCGCAGCAGGTTGTCTTCCAACGACAGGTAGAAGCGCGAGGAGCCCGGGTCACCCTGGCGGCCCGAGCGACCACGCAGCTGGTTGTCGATACGACGCGACTCGTGGCGCTCGGTGCCCACGATATGAAGGCCGCCGGATTCCAGCACCTTCTCGTGCAGCTTCTTCCATTCCGCCTTGGCTTTGGTGCGCTCGGCGTCGGTCGCCGTTTCAGGCAACGCAGCCAACGCTGCTTCCAGGCTACCGCCCAGCACGATATCGGTACCGCGGCCCGCCATGTTGGTAGCAATGGTCACCGAGCCCGGCGCGCCGGCCTGGGCAACGATGTGCGCTTCGCGCTCATGCTGCTTGGCATTGAGCACCTCATGCGGAATCTTTTCCTTGCGAAGCAGATCCGACAGCAGCTCAGACACTTCGATGGACGTGGTGCCCACCAGTACGGGCTGACCGCGCTTGTGGCAATCCTTGATGTCCTCGATCACGGCGCCGTACTTGGCCTTCTGGCCAAGGAAAACCATGTCGGGGTTGTCCTGGCGGATCATCGGCTTGTGGGTGGGGATCACCACCACTTCAAGGCCATAGATCTGCTGGAATTCGTAGGCTTCCGTATCGGCCGTACCGGTCATGCCGGCCAGCTTCTTGTACATGCGGAAGAGGTTCTGGAATGTGATCGTCGCGAGCGTCTGGTTCTCTCGCTGAATCGGCACGCCTTCCTTCGCTTCCACCGCCTGATGCAGACCGTCGGACCAACGACGACCCGCCAGCGTACGGCCGGTGAACTCGTCCACGATGATCACTTCGCCATCGCGCACGATGTAATCGACGTCGCGGTGATAAATGGCATTGGCACGCAACGCCGCATTGAGATGGTGCACGACCGCCAGGTTCTTGGAGTCGTACAGGCCACTGTCCGCGTCGATCACACCGGCCTGACGCAGCAGCTCATCAGCGTGCGACATGCCCTCTTCGGACAGGTGCACCTGCTTCTGCTTTTCATCGACGAAATAATCGCCCGTGCTGTCTTCCTTCTCCTGGCGGATCATCTTCGGGACGATCTTGTTCACCGCGAGGTACAACTGCGGAGAATCCTCGGCCGGGCCAGAGATAATCAGCGGAGTGCGTGCTTCGTCGATCAGGATGGAGTCGACTTCGTCGACGATGGCGTAGTGCAGGCCGCGCTGATAGCGCTGGTCCTTGCTGAGCGCCATGTTGTCGCGCAGGTAATCGAAGCCGAATTCGTTGTTCGTGCCGTAAGTAATGTCGGCCGAGTAGGCCGCGTGCTTTTCGGAATGATCCATGCCCGGCCAGACCACACCTGTGCTCAGGCCAAGGAAGCCATACAGTTTGCCCATCTGAGCCGAGTCACGCCGCGCCAGATAGTCGTTCACGGTGACCACGTGCACGCCCTTGCCTTCCAGCGCATTGAGGTACACGGGCAGGGTACCCACCAGGGTCTTGCCTTCACCCGTGCGCATTTCGGCGATGCGCCCCGAATGCAGCACCATGCCACCGATCATCTGCACGTCGTAATGGCGCATGCCAAGCACGCGCTTGGCGCCCTCACGCACGACGGCAAAGGCTTCCGGCAGCACCTTATCCAACGACTCGCCAGCGGCGATGCGCTGCTTGAACTCGTCGGTCTTGGCGCGCAGGGCGTCGTCGCTCAGCTTCTCGAACTCGGGTTCCAGCGCATTGATGCGCGCGACATTCTTGGAGAGCTGGCGCAGCACGCGTTCATTGCGGCTACCGAAAAGGCTCGTCAGGGCACGGTTGAGCATCGATCTTCCGGATCAGGATTCGGGAACGCCCACCGCGGCAAACCCGGGCAGGACGAAAGGATTGATGATACTAGGGTCAGCCGGCTATCCCAAACGCCCTGCCGACGCAGGTTCCTGCCAGCATCGCAACGTGGCCTCCCAGGCGGGCGACCACCGCGAGCTCCCCCAAATCATCGTCCCGACCATGGAGTGGCGTCGGGCCCAAGGGCTTTCAAGGGCGCCATCGGACGCCCTTGAGGTGCGGCTTCAGCGATGGTTCTTCACGAAAGCCAGCGGATTGACCACGCGACCCTTGTACCAGACCTCGAAATGCACGTGCGAACCGGTTGAGCGACCGGTGGAGCCCGCCTCGGAGATCACGTCACCCACATGGACACGCTGACCCGGATGGACATCCAGCCTGCTGTTGTGGGCGTAGCGGGTCATGTAGCCGTTGCCATGATCGATCTCGATGACCTCGCCGTAGCCGGTGCGATCGCCGGCATAGGTCACCATGCCCTCGGCCACGGCGTGGACAGGTGTGCCCTTGGGCGCGGAGATATCCAAACCGGTGTGGTAAGCGCTATGCCCGCTGAACGGATCGGGCCGGCCACCGAAATAAGAGGAGATATAGCCCTCGACCGGCATCCCAGTAGGCTTGAGATTGGACTCGATCTTGGCATCCAACAGCAGGCTTTGCAGCGCTGAAAGCTGTGCCTGCTGGCTGTCAAATTGGTTGGCCAGCTGATTGATGCTGGTGTCCAGGTTTTGGGGTAGCAGATACCCGCTGTCTGATGCATCTTCCACGCCGCCGACCGCCGGCTGTTCGTCGAAGTTGAACTCGCCATCATCGAGTTTGCCGACCTGCGTCAGGCGTTCGCCTAGCGCATTGAGACGAGTCGACTGCGCTTGAAGCTGACCCAGCTTCACGGCCAGCGCATCGATGTCACGCTGGGAATCCTTGCGGATGCCGGCGAGCTGATCGTTCTGCTGCTGCACCCGCTGGCGAAGCCGGCGGATCTCCGTCAACGCCCGGTCATGTGGACTGGCCACCACCATGGCCACTGCGCCGCCCAACCCCGCGCATCCCAGGATCGCCGCAGCCGCCGCCCCCATCAGGCGATAGCGCAGGCGCCGGTCAGCGAGATTAAAAGTTTTCGGCACCTTTTTGGTGCGAGACACAAGTATGATTTGCATGTTGTTCTACGTCAGAAGATGTCGGCATCCATGCAGCGTGACGATCCAAAACCCTCTCGCCGCACCGGTTCTGGACTCAAAGCCATCACCGAGTATGGCCCCATTGCTTCACTGGCTCGCAAAGCCCGAAAGCTGGATGCGTTGGATCGCGCACTGCGCCAGACGTTACCGTCACCACTCCGCGAGCAGGTTCGTTTCGCCAACCTGCAAGACGGCCGCCTCATTTTCCTGGCTCCATCGCCGGCTCTAGCCGCGAGGCTGCGTCTTCTCCAGACGCAAATCCTCTCGACCGCACGCGCTGTAGGCACGTACGCCAGTTCAGTCACCGTGAAAGTGGCCCCCCCTCTACCGGTAGACATCGTGCCGGATCGGTCAAAACCGCTTTCGCCAGCCGCAGCCTCTCACCTGAGAGTCGCCGCAGCCTCAACCACAGACCCCGAATTACGGGAACTGTTCCTCGAGTTGGCGTCCATCGCCGAAGTTTCTGATTCCTCATCTGACGAAACCCGCTGACGCTGGGCCTCGCCGCACTCAAAAGCGGTACATCCCTGACACCGACCCTTCGATCGGTGCGCATGGGTTTATACCACGCCCCCACGGACCTGACAGACCCCGATGTCATCAGTACGTGAACAGCTGCCGAGAGAAGGCGGGAGGTATATCACAAAACGAACGGCCGCGTCTTTGGACGCGGCCGTTCAGTTTGTTCAGATTTGTCGAGGACTTAGCTGATCGCCGGGGCGATCAGATTGCCTGCGCCGGGTGGGCGTAGGAGATCGGCGAGGTCGCCGGGTCGTCCGCAAAGCTCACCTCTTCCCAGGCCGATACATCGGCCATCAGGGTGCGCAGGAGCTTGTTGTTGAGCTCGTGGCCCGACTTATGGGCGTAGTACGCGCCGACCAGGCTGTGACCCAGCAGGTACAGATCGCCAATCGCGTCGAGGATCTTGTGCTTGACGAACTCGTCCTCGTAACGGAGGCCGTCTTCGTTGAGCACGCGGTAGTCGTCGAGCACCACGGCGTTGTCCATCGAACCGCCGAGCGCGAGGTTATGTTCGCGCAGCATCTCAATGTCGCGCATGAAACCGAAGGTACGGGCGCGGCTCACTTCCTTCACGAACGACGTCGTGGAGAAGTCGATTTCAGCGCGCGACGTGCGCTTGCTGATGATCGGGTGGTTGAACTCGATCGAGAAACCCACCTTGAAGCCTTCGAACGGCTCAAAGCTCGCCCACTTGTCGCCGTCCTGCACCTTGATCGGCTTCTTGATACGGATGAAGCGCTTGGCGACGTTCTGCTCTTCAATGCCCGCGGACTGCAGCAGGAACACGAACGGACCCGCGCTGCCATCCATGATCGGCACTTCCGGCGCGGAAAGATCGACGTAAGCATTGTCGATGCCAAGGCCGGCCATCGCGGAGAGCAGATGCTCCACCGTCGAGACGCGCACATCACCATTGACGAGCGTGGTCGACAGACGCGTATCACCGACATTGTCGGGGCGCGCATGGATTTCGACCGGCGGATTCAAATCGGTACGACGAAACACGATGCCCGTATTCGGGGCAGCGGGGCGAAGCGTCATATACACCTTGTCGCCGGTATGCAGACCGACGCCTGTGGCGCGAATGATGTTCTTGAGCGTACGCTGCTTGATCATTTTTTTGGTACCTGTAAGGGGCAGCAGCCAAATTAGGGAACGGATGCTAACACAGTCTTAACCTGTGAAAAGGCGATCCGCGCCACACACACTGTTCACCCTTTCATGTTCCTTTCATTCACGAATGAAATCCATTCGTGGGGCGATCAGCATTTTCCAAGCACTTTCAATAACTTGACTGAAGCGCAACGCCCCGGACCGGGACGGGATCCGGTCTCGGGGCGTCCGACCGGCCGCGGAAATCATTTCCAGGCCGGTCATGCTCATCCATGAAGCATGGCCCTACATCTCAAGAACGAGCGCCGGAACAGCGTCAGTCAAATCCCCCTCTGCCCCAAAAAAGGCAGGGAAAGCGGGCTCGGGCAAGGGTTCCGCCGAGGCAGATCCCATGCACGATTCGTTACTGACAAGTGAAACCGGCCGTTTGTTCAATTTTTCTTCAAATTATTTGCCCTGTCAGCTTTATCAGTCGGCCTGGCGACGGAGGAAGGCCGGGATATCCAGGTAGTCGAAGCTCGGATCAGCGCTCTTGGCCTGGGTGCTGGCCTCGACGCGGCTGGTCGTGGTGGCTTCGGGCTGGGCGTAGTCGACCACCTCGTTGCCGGTACCGGTACGCAGCACGACCGGGCGCGGACGCTGACGCATTTCGACCTGCTGGGTGACGACCGGGCGCTGCGGCTGACGGGCGGTGGCACGGTTGAGGCCGGTAGCCACCACGGTGACGCGCACGTCGTCCTGCATTTCCGGATCGAGCGAGGTACCCATCACCACGGTCGCGTCTTCGCTGGCGAAGTCGTGGATGATGCGGCCGATCTCGTCGAACTCGCGCATGGTCAGGTTCGGGCCAGCAGTGACGTTCACCAGGATGCCGCAGGCGCCATTGAGGTTGACGTCTTCCAGCAGCGGGTTGTTGATGGCGGCTTCGGCCGCGGCCTGTGCGCGGTCGTCGCCACGGGCGGTACCCGACCCCATCATCGCCATGCCCATCTCGGACATCACCGTGCGCACGTCGGCAAAGTCGACGTTGATCAGGCCCGGGGCAGTGATCAGGTCGGCGATGCCCTGCACGGCACCGAGCAGCACGTCGTTGGCGGCCTTGAACGCATTAAGAAGCGTCACTTCGCGACCCAGCACCGAAAGCAGTTTCTCGTTCGGCACGGTGATCAGCGAGTCGACATGCTGCGACAGGTCTTCGATGCCCTTGGCGGCGACCTGCATGCGGCGGCGACCTTCGAAGGGGAACGGCTTGGTGACCACGGCCACCGTGAGGATGCCCTTTTCCTTGGCCAGCTGAGCCACCACCGGCGCAGCGCCCGTGCCGGTACCACCACCCATGCCGGCGGTGATGAACACCATGTCGGCACCTTCGAGCATCTCCTCGATGCGCTCGCGGTCTTCCAGTGCGGCCTGGCGACCCACTTCCGGGTTGGCGCCGGCACCCAGGCCCTTGGTTACGTTGGCACCCAGCTGCAGGTGCGTACGAGAGCCGCAGGTCTTCATGGCCTGCGAGTCGGTGTTGGCGACGACAAAATCGACGCCTTCGATGTTTGCATTGAGCATGTGAGCCACGGCGTTACCACCACCGCCGCCCACGCCGATGACCTTGATGACTGCATTCGGTGCGAGTTTTTCGATCAGTTCAAACATTTCCCGTCCTCCGTAGAGCTTCGTTGTCGTTGTAACCGCAGGTGTCGACATTCCAGTCGCCCCTTGGTGGTGGACGAATATCCATTCGTCCTGGACGAGGCTTCCTGCCCCATCCGAAAATCAGAAATTCTTAGTAATCCAGCCGCGCAACCTGTCGACCAGGCCACCCACGCTGCCGCCGCTCGGCCCGCTCACGCGCATGCCGCCGGAGCGCGCGCCGTGCAGCAGCAGGCCCACGCCGGTGGAGTGCAGCGGATTCGCGACGACCTCGCCCAGGCCCGAGACGTGTTGCGGCACGCCGACGCGGACCATCTTGTGGAAGATCTCCTCGGCCAGCTCCAGCGCACCTTCCATACGGGATGCGCCGCCGGTGAGCACCACGCCCGCCGCTACCAGACTCTCGTAACCGGAGCGGCGCAGCTCGTCCTGCACCATCTCGAAGATCTCCTCGTAACGCGCCTGCACTGACTGCGCCAGCGACTGACGAGCCAGGCGACGCGGCGGGCGGTCACCCACGCTTGGCACCTGGATGGTTTCTTCGGCATGGGCCAGCTGCGCCAACGCGCAGGCGTATTTGATCTTGATCTCCTCCGCATGCGCTGTCGGCGTGTGCACGCCATACGCGATGTCGTTGGTGACCTGATCGCCACCCACCGGCAGGGACTTGGTGTAACGAATCGAGCCCTGCGTATAGATGGAGATATCGGTGGTACCCGCGCCGATGTCGACCAGGCAAACGCCCAGCTCGCGCTCGTCGTCCGTCAACACGGACTTGGCGCTGGCCACCGCCGAGGGCACCAGTTCGTCCACGGTCAGGCCGCAGCGCTGGATGCATTTGCTGATGTTCTGCACGGCGGCAGCCGCACCGGTAACCAGGTGCACGCTCGCTTCCAGGCGCACGCCGCTCATACCTACCGGTGAGCGAATGCCGTCCTGGCCATCGATGCGGTACTCCTGCGACTCCTTATAAAGGACCTTGCGATCGGCTGGGATCGCCACCGCGCTGGCCGCCTCCAGCACCTGGTCCAGATCACCCGGCGTCACTTCGCGGTCGCGGATCGCGGCAGTACCGTGGGAGTTCTTGGTTTCCAGGTGGCTACCGGAGATCGACGCATAGACCGAGCGGATATCGCAGCCAGCCATCAGCTCGGCCTCTTCCACGGCGCGCTGGATGGAATGCACGGTCGATTCGATGTCCACCACCGAACCGCGCTTCATGCCGCGTGACACGTGCGTGCCGATACCGATCACTTCGATCGGTTCACCCGGCTCGTACTCGCCGACGATCGCCACCACTTTCGAGGTGCCGATGTCGAGGCCGACCACCAGTTGCTTGTCGTTCTTGGTCTTCATGTGCGGGGAGAGCCTCCAGCGTTCACGGTGCTCGCCTGGGGCGGCCATCGAACGGCAAATCCATTGGTATAACGAAGATCGGCATAGGCGAAGCCATCGGAGTGGCCCGCCATCAGTTGTGGGTAGACATCGAGGAAGCGGCGCAGGCGACGACCGGCCTGGTCGCGATCACCGATGATGATCTGCGCGCCACTGCTCGTGGTGAGGCTCCAGCTGCCACGCTCGGTGAGCGAGACGCCGGTGATTTTCAGTTTGGTATTGGTGAAGGCCTTCTGCGTTTCCGCGTAGAAGCTCACCACCTCGGCCAAGCGCGCATCAGGGCCGCGCAGGTCAGGAAGATCGGTGTTGGCGGACACGTCCGGCACGTCGAACACTAGACCCTGGCGACTGATCAGCTGCTTCTCGTTCCAGCGTGCGAACGGCTGGCGCTCGTAGATGCGAAGAATCAGCGTATCGGGCCAGCGCTTGCGCGCTTCCACCGACTCCACCCATGGCAACGTGGCCACGGCCTTCTGCACACCATCGATATCGAGCGCGAAGAACCCTTTGCCAAGACGCGGCATGACGACCGTGCGGAGCTCATCCTCGGTCACATGCTTGAACTCGGCTTGCACCATCAACTGGGTCACCGGCCAACGATTGGCCGCAAACCATCCGCGCAGCACGCCGACAATCGGCAGTGCTACGAGCGCAATGGCCAAAACCCAGGCAACGAGGCGGACGGTTCCCCTCACACGTCCTCCCGGAAGCTCGTTTCAAGAATGCGCCAGCACAGCGTCTGGTAATCGATGCCAGCCACCGCTGCCGCCTTGGGCACCAGCGAGTGCGAGGTCATGCCAGGTGCGGTGTTCACTTCCAACAGCCAGTTGCGACCCTGCTTGTCACGCATGATGTCGACACGCCCCCAGCCCCAGCAGGCCAGCGCATCGAACGCACGCAGCGCGAGCTCCTGCATCTCGCGCTCGTCGTCGCCGCGCAGACCCGGGCAGATGTACTGCGTGTCTTCGGCGATGTACTTGGCGTTGTAGTCGTAGTACTCGCCCTTGGGCACGATATTGATCGTGGCCAGCACCTGGCGATCCAGCACGCCAACGGTGTACTCACCGCCATCGATCAGCGTTTCCATCAACATGTCGCCGGGGTAACGCTGTGCCAGCGCTACGGCCTCGTCGAGGTCTTCTTCCTTGAACACGCGCGAAACGCCGACGCTGGAACCTTCCCACGCGGGCTTCACGATCAGCGGGAAACCGATCTCACGCGCCGCGGCGTGCACATCCGCACCGCGCGGCAGCGCCTTGAACTTCGGCGTGGGTAAGCCAATCGCCTGCCACACCAGCTTGGCGCGGATCTTGTCCAGCGACAGCGCCGAGCCCAGAACACCCGAACCCGTGAACGGCACACGCAGCGATTGCAGCGCGCCTTGCAGCTCGCCGTTTTCGCCGCCGCCGCCGTGGAGAATGTTGAATACGCGCGCGAAGTGCCCCGCCCGCACCGCATCGAGCAACGCCGGAATGCCGTCGATGGCATGCGCATCCACGCCGCGCGCCTGTAGCGCTGCCAGTACGTTGCGGCCGGAGTCCAGCGAGACCTCGCGCTCGGCCGAACTGCCGCCCATGACGACGGCGACACGACCAAACTGTGCGGGATCGGTAATCGTTTTGCTCACTTGTTCGTCCTCAAATGTCCGGCCTGCGCCAGCTCCACCGCTGCTGCGCCGATATCGCCGGCACCAAGCAGCAGAAGCAGATCGCCATCGCGCAACAGCGCAGGCAACGTGTCCTTGAAATCGCGCGGATGATCGATCAGCACCGGATCGACCTTGCCGCGTGCGCGCACGGCGCGCGCCAGGGCGCGACCATCGGCACCCGCGATGGGTGCTTCGCCAGCGGCGTAAATTTCCGTGAGAACCAGCACATCGGCTTCGGCCAGTACGTTGGCGAAGTCGTCCAACAGGTCACGCGTGCGGCTGTAGCGATGCGGCTGGAAGCCGACCACCAGGCGACGGTCTGGCCAACCGCCACGCGCGGCGGCGAACACCGCCGCAAGCTCACGCGGATGGTGACCGTAGTCGTCGACCAGCAGCACGGCGCCCTTGTCCAGCGCTATCTCGCCACGACGATGGAAACGACGCCCCACGCCCTGGAAGTTCTGCAACGCATGAGCAATCGCCTCGGCTTCCACACCCAGCTGCCAACCAATGGTGGCTGCGGCAAGCGCGTTGAGCACGTTGTGACGGCCCGGCAGATTGAGCTTGATGTGCAGTGCGTCGTTGCGGCCTGGCAGCCACAGATCGAAATGCATCTCGAAACCGTGCTGCGAGAGGTTGCTCGCGCGCACGTCGGCATCCTTGGTATCGACGCCGTAGGTCATCACGCGGCGCGTGGTGGACTTCGCCAGCGCGGCAACTTCCGGATCATCCACGCACAGCACAGCGAGGCCATAGAACGGCAGACGATGCAGGAAATCGTCAAATGCCTTCTTCACCTGCGCGAAGTCGTTGTTGTAGTTCTCGAGGTGATCGGCGTCGATGTTGGTGATCGCAGCAATCACCGGCGACAGCATCAGGAACGAGCCATCCGACTCGTCTGCTTCGGCAACGATGTATTGGCCAGTACCCAGGCGCGCATTCGCGCCGGCGGCATTGAGCTGGCCACCGATCACAAACGTCGGATCGTAGTTGGCCTCAGCCAGCACGCTGGCGACGAGACTGGTCGTGGTGGTTTTTCCATGCGTGCCGGCAATGGCGATACCACGGCGGAAGCGCATCAGCTCGCCGAGCATTTCCGCACGCGGAACCACGGGTATGCGTGCTGCGCGTGCGGCCTGCAGCTCTGGATTGTCCGCGCGGATGGCGCTGGAGGTGACCACCACGTCAGCGTCGCCGATGTGCTCGGCCTCGTGGCCCACCTGGACGACGATCCCCAGGCTCGCCAAGCGCTGTGCCGTCGGCGAGTTGGCGCGATCCGAACCGGACACCGCATAGCCGAGGTTATGCAGCACTTCGGCGATACCACTCATGCCTACGCCGCCGATGCCGATGAAATGCACGCGGCGGAAGGTCGTCATCAGGTCTTCGTGTGCAAGCAGGCGACGAGGTGTCATGCAGCCACCTCCACACAGGCGCGCGCGATCACTTCCGCTGCGTCAGGCTTGGCGAGCGTGCGCGCAGCCTCACCCATCGCGATCATGCGTTCGCGATCATCCAGCAACGCTTCCAGGCGCTGCGCCAATTGCTGTACGTCCAGATCCTTCTCCTGAATCAATTCGGCCGCATGCGCGGCGACCAGCGCCTCCGCATTGCGGGTCTGGTGGTCATCCACCGCATAGGGGAACGGCACAAGCACGGCGCCAAGACCGGCAGCCGTGAGTTCGGCCAGGGTCAACGCACCTGCGCGGCAGACAGCCAGATCGGCCCATGCGTAGGTGCCAGCCATGTCCTCGATGAAGGGGACGATCTGCGCTTCAACGCCTGCCTTGGCATAGTTCGCGCGTGCTTCATCAATGCCGCGATTACCGCACTGATGCAGCACCTCAGGACGCTGTGCGGGTGACATCAGCGCAAGCGCCTGCGGCAGGGCGATATTGAGCGCGCGTGCACCGAGACTGCCACCCAAGACCAGCAAGCGTGGACGACCCTCGCGACCGGCCAGGCGCTCGCGCGGCGCCTGCAAGGCGGCAATGGCGCCGCGCACAGGGTTGCCCACCCACTCGGCATTAGGCAGCGTGTCGCTGAAGCCTTCCAGCACTCGTTGCGCATGGCTGGCGAGCTTGCGATTAGTGAAGCCCGCGACGCGATTCTGTTCGTGGACCAGCAGCGGGCGATGCGTCATGCGCGCAGCCACGCCGCCTGGGCCGGCCACGTAGCCGCCCATCGACAGCACACTGCGCGGTTTGATCCTGCGCAATGCAGACAACGAAGAGAACAGCGCGCGTGCCAGCATCAGCGGCGCCATCAGTCGCGTCTTCAGACCCTTACCGCGCAGACCACCGACCGGCACGGTCACCAGTTCGATGCCGTGCGCCGGCACAACCTTGGTCTCCATACCGCCTTCGGCGCCTAGCCAGACGACAGGCACGCCTTGCGCGCGCAGCGCTTCGGCCACGGCAAGCCCGGGGAAAATATGGCCACCCGTACCACCGGCCATGATCAGCACGGGCCGCTGCGCGCTCATGCGGTCACCGCCTCGCGCCCGAGCGCGGCTGCCGTGTTCGCATCGGGCACCGCGTTGGCCGGCACGCGCGCCGCCATCTGGCGCGCATCGATGGCGCGGTTGATTTCATAGGTCGTACGCAACAGCACGCCCGCCATCGCGCAGGTCAGCACGATTGACGAGCCGCCGTAACTGATCAGCGGCAAGGTCAGGCCCTTGGTGGGCAACGCGCCGAGATTCACGCCGATGGATACCATCGCCTGCAAACCAATCATCAGCGAGATGCCGCAAGCCACGTAGCCGGCGAAACGCTGGCCGAGCTCCATGCCTTTGACCCCCATGACGAGGCCACGACCCACGGCAAGAGCGAACAGCCCCATCACGACCAGAATGCCGACGAGGCCGAATTCCTCGGAGATCACCGCGAAGATAAAGTCGGTATGTGCTTCGGGCAGGTACGACAGTTTCAGCACGCTCGAACCCAGACCGACGCCCGTCCATTCGCCACGGCCGATCGCCATGAGTGATTGCGTCAGCTGGAAACCGTCGTTGAACGGATCGGCCCAGGGATCGACGAACGAGGTCAGGCGACGCATGCGGTACGGCTCGAACTTCGCCACGAACCACAGCAACGCCACCACGGGCAAACCCATGCCACCCAGATAGACAGGTTTGGCGCCACCCAGCCAGATCATGCCGATGGTCACCGCAATCATCAGCGTGGCCGAACCGAAGTCAGGTTGCGCGAGCAGCAGCACCACGAACATGCCGGCCACCATGATCGGCTTGAACAGGCCCCAGAAGCTCGATTCCACGCTTTCGCGATGCCGCACGAGATAGCTGGCGGTGTAGATGACCAGGATCAACTTCACCGCTTCCACCGGCTGGAAACTCGTGATGCGGAAATTGAGCCAACGGTGGGCACCGTTAAGCCGCATGCCAACGCCCGGCACGAACACAAGCAACAACAAGACAACCGCGCCACCGAACAGCAGGTAGGCGTGCTTTTCCAGCAGCTTCAGCTCGGTGCGCATGGCAAAGCTGGCCAGCACCACGCCCAACGTCAGGAACAACAAGTGGCGCTTGAGGAAATAGAACGCGCCGATGTGCTGGCTTTCAGCCACCGCGATCGAACTGGAAGCGACCATCACGACACCAACGCAAGCCAGACCGACGAGCGCGATCACCAGCGGCATGTCAAAGCTGCCGCGGGGTCCTTGTCGTCGCTTGGCTTGGGTGGCGTCGAAGATCATGTCAGCGCACCTTCAACGTGGCGAGGCCGATCAGCACCAGCACGACACTGATGATCCAGAAGCGCACGATCACACGCGGCTCGGGCCAGCCCTTGAGCTCGAAGTGGTGATGGATGGGCGCCATGCGGAACACGCGTTTGCCGGTCAGCTTGAAGCTGGCGACCTGGATCATCACCGAGGCGGTTTCCATGACGAACACGCCCCCCATTACGAGCAGCACGATCTCTTGGCGCACGATCACCGCGATAGCCGCCAGCGCTGCGCCAATGGCCAACGCGCCGACGTCGCCCATGAACACTTGCGCCGGGTACGTGTTGAACCAAAGGAAACCCAGCCCCGCGCCTGATAGTGCGCCACAGAAGATCGCCAACTCACCTGCACCCGGGATCGACGGAATGCCCAGATATTCGGAGAACAGGCGGTTACCCGCGAGGTACGCGAACACACCCAGCGCGCCGGAAACCAGCACGGTCGGCATGATGGCGAGGCCGTCAAGGCCGTCGGTGAGGTTCACCGCGTTGGAAAAGCCGACGATCATGAAGTAGGCAACGACCACAAACAGGATGCCCAGCGGAATCGCCACCTGTTTGAAGAGCGGAACGTACAAGGCTGTTTCCGCGACAGGCGCCAAGCCCGTCGCCTGCGGCGCCGTGTAATAGAGAAACACCGCGGCGGCGAGACCGAATACCGACTGCCAGAAATACTTCCAGCGCGAAGCGAGGCCGCGACTGTCCTTGAGTACCAGCTTCTTATAGTCGTCGTAGAAGCCGATGACGCCGAAGCACAGCAGCACGGCCAGTACCAACCAGACATAGCGGTTATGCAGGTCAGTCCACAGGATGGTGGAAACCGTCACTGCGAGCAGGATCATCACGCCGCCCATGGTCGGTGTGCCGGCCTTGGACAAGTGCGTCTGCGGGCCGTCCTTGCGCACTACTTGTCCGGCCTTGAGATCCGCCAGCTTCTGGATGAGCGCGGGGCCAAACAGCAGCGACATCGCCAACGCAGTGAGCGCGGCCATGATCGTACGGAACGTGATGTACTGGAACAGGTGCAGGGCGGTGAAGTGCCGTGCCATCCAGTCTGCGAATTCAAGCAGCATCGGATGCGCCCTCCCCTTTTCCCTTGTTGTCGCGAAGTGCGGCAACGACCTGATCCATACCTGCGGAGCGCGAGCCCTTGATCAGGCACGTAACGCCGCCATGCAATTGTTGCTTGAGCGCGACCGAGAGCGCCGCCTTGTCGGCAAAGTGCTCACCACGCTCACCGAACGCCTTCACCGCTGACGCGCTGAGCGGGCCCACTGCAAAGAGGCGATCGACGCCCTGCTTGCGGGCGCGTTCGCCGATGCCTGCGTGTAGCGCGGCAGCGTTATCGCCCAGCTCCGCCATGTCACCCAGCACCAGCCAGCGTTCGCCGTCAGCGAGCGTCAGCGTGTCGATGGCCGCGCCGACCGACCCTGGATTGGCGTTGTAGCTATCGTCGATCAATGTCCAATCACCCGGCATGTGCTCAAGCTGGAGGCGCCCAGCCACGCCCGGTACCTGCTCCAGACCTTCCACAATGGTGTCGAGCGGCACATCCAGCGCCAACGCGATCGACGCAGCCGCCATCGCGTTGGCGATGTTGTGGCGTCCCGCCAAAGGCAGGTGCACGTCGGCATCACCGATCGGGGTGCTCAACACAAAGTGCGAACCATCCACGCGCTGATCGACAATGTCGGCACCCACGTCCGCTTTGTGGTTGAGGCCAAAGCGCAGCTGTCGGCGTGAACCAGCCAAGCCCGCGAAGAAGCTGGCGAATGCATCGTCCGCATTAATGATGGCCACACCGTCCACCGGCAGCGCCTGATACAGCGCGCCCTTGGTCTCGGCCACGCCTTCCACGCTACCCATGCGCTCAAGATGCGCCGGCGCGATGGTATTCACGAGGCCAATATCGGGCCGTGCAATGGCGGCGAGATAGGCGATGTCACCTGGCTTACCCGCCCCCATCTCGAGCACCGCGTACTCAGTGTCCTGCGGCATGGCCAGCAGAGTGAGCGGCAGGCCGAGTTCGTTGTTGTAGTTGCCAGCGTTGACGTGAGTACGGCCGTGGCGCGACAGGATGGATGTGGTGAGTGTCTTCACCGTAGTCTTGCCGTTCGAACCGGTAATACCGATCACGCGCACATTGCCCTGCGCGCGCACTGCACTTGCCAGGTCACCCAACGCCAGCGCGGTGTCATCCACCACGACCTGCGGCAGCGGGGAATCGACCTTGCGCGTCACCAACGCGGCGATCGCGCCACGAGCCTGTGCATCGGCGAGGAAGTCGTGACCGTCAACACGCTCGCCCTTGATCGCGACGAACAAATCGCCGGCCTGCACTTTGCGGGTATCGATGGACACGCCGGTTACATTCACGTCGCCACCCAACAGGTGGCCGCGGGTCCAAAGCGCGATGGCGCTCAAGCGCATCATGCGCGTACCTCCAAGGCCTTGCGCGCAACGGCCAGGTCGTCGAACGGGCGCTTGCCATGCGCGCCTTCCTGATACGTCTCGTGCCCCTTACCGGCGATCAGCACAACGTCGCCCGGCTGTGCCGAAGACAACGCGGACTCGATGGCCTTCGCACGATCACGTTCCACCATGGCCATATCGGGCCGGCTCAGCCCCGCCACGATCTGCGCAACGATGACGTCACCGTCCTCGCCTCGCGGATTGTCGTCGGTCACGACGATGCGATCGGCCAAACGCTCGGCGATAGCACCCATCTGCGGGCGCTTGCCCGCATCACGTTCGCCGCCGCAGCCGAACACACAAATCAGCTTGCCGTCGCAATGGGCACGCAACGCATTGAGCGCCTGTTCCAGCGCATCCGGCGTATGGGCATAGTCGACGACCACCAGCGGCAACCCGGAAACACCACCGAGGCGATTCATGCGGCCGTTGATCGGCTCCAATGCCTCGACGGCAGCCACAATGCGCTCGAACGGCGCATCCAGTGCGCCCAGACATGCGATCACTGCCAGCAGATTGGCTACGTTGAAACGGCCCAGCAGGCGGCTGCGGATGGCATGGCTGCCCCAGGGTGTCTGTAGATCGAAGGCAAGCCCTTCCGACGAAGTGACAACCTGAGTGGCGCGAACCTCGGCATCCGAGTGGCCTTCAGCACTCAGGCGCAAAGCACGCACACCCTGCGACAGTCGCTGCACCAGCGTGCGGCCGAAAGCGTCATCGATATTGATGGCCGCTGCATCGAGCGTGGACCATGCGAACAGCTTGGCCTTGGCGTCGCCGTAGGCCTCCATGCTGCCGTGGTAATCCAGATGATCGCGGGTGAGGTTGGTGAAAGCAGCGACATCGAATGCCACCGCCGCCACGCGCCCCTGCTCCAGCGCGTGCGAGGAAACCTCCATCGCTACGTGCGTCGCACCGTCATCGCGGAACGAGGCCAGCAGGCCCTGCACGTTGATTGCGTCCGGCGTAGTCCGCTCGCCCTCTTGGAGCTGGCCATGCAGGCCCGCGCCCAACGTGCCGATCGTGGCGGCACGATGACCCAGATGCTCCAGCGCCTGCGCCAGCAGTTGCACCGTCGAGGTCTTGCCATTGGTGCCGGTCACGCCGATCACCCGCAACGAGTCAGAAGGTCGGCCAAAGAAGCGCGAGGCGATCTCGCTGACCTTGCCGTGCAAGCCGTCGACCCATAGGACGGGCACATCGAGGCTTTCGACAGGAGCAACTGGCGCTTCTGCCAGCACCACACGCGCACCGCGCTCCACGGCGCCGCGCGCGAACGCAATGCCATGCTCTCGCGTGCCACGCAGCGCGAAGAAGGCGTCGCCCGGGCGCACCTGACGCGAATCGAGCGTAAGCCCCGAAACGACAATATCGCCGACACCAGGGGTCTCGGCGATGCCTTTGAGCAGCTGGTCGAGGCGGGCCGTCATGGCGTGGCCCCCTCGACCGGTGCGTCCTCTACGGTTTCCACCGCGGGCTGCTGTTTAATGCCGGTCAAACCATTCTGTCCTTGCAGTGGTCCGCCGACATACCAGCGACCAATGTTGTCTGGGGGTACATCAAGGAGGCGCAAGGCGCCGTCCATGACCTTCGAAAACACAGGGCCAGACACCAGCGCACCGTAGTAGCTGCCCTTCTTCGGGTTATCGATGACCACCACCGCCGCCATACGCGGGTTGGAGGCCGGGACGATGCCAGCGAAGGCGGAGCTGTAGTTGTTTTTGGCATAGCCGCCGGCCGTCGCCTTGTGCGCCGTACCCGTCTTGCCCGCAACGGCATAGTTGGCGATCCAGGCCCACGGCGCCGCCGTGCCGCCCGGCTGGGTCACCGACTCCAACATCTGCACGAGTTGGTTGGCGATCTTGGGATCGATGATCTGCTTGGCTTCGTTATCCGAACCCTTCACGAAGGTGGGCAGGTGCATCACGCCGTTATCGGCGATGGTCGCGTAACCGTTCGCCAGCTGCAGCGGCGTCACGTTGAGACCGTAGCCATAGGCCAGAATGGCCTTCTCCAGCATGCCCCAGCTCTTGCCTGGCTTGAGGTAACCCGACGCTTCGCCAGGGAAGCCGCTATTGGTGCTCGCACCGAAGCCGAAGGCGCGATAAGTGTCGTACATCAGGCCGGTATCCAACGTCATCGCCACCTTGGCGGCGCCGATGTTGCTGGACTTGGCGAGGATGCCCGTGGGCGACAGCATGCCGTAGGCGTGCGTGTCGCGAATGTCGTGCGAGATGTAATAGAAGTGGCCGTTACCCGTATCGACCAGCGGACCGGTTGGCGTGTACTTGCCACTGGAGAGGGCGGCGGCCATCACGAACGGCTTGATGGTGGAGCCCGGCTCTACCACGTCGGTCATCGCGCGATTGCGTCGGCTAGACGGGTTGCTGCTACGCAGCGCATTGGGGTTATAGGTCGGCCAGTTGACCATGGCCAACACTTCGCCCGTGCGCACGTCGATGATCACCATCGAACCAGAGTCGGCGTCCGACTGCTCGACGGTGTTCTTTAGTTCGTTGTAGGCCAGGAACTGGATGCGGCGATCGATGCTGAGCGTGATGTCGCGACCCGGCTGCGGTGCGCGCACCAGATCAAGGTCTTCCACCACATGGCCCTGGCGATCGCGGATGACGCGCTTGCGTCCTTCTTTGCCCGCCAACCAATCGTCAAACGCCAGCTCCAGGCCTTCCTGGCCATGGTCGTCGATATTGGTGAAGCCCAACACGTGGGCTGTCACCGGGCCGGACGGATAGAAGCGGCGGAATTCGCGCTGACCATTCACACCGGGTACGGCGAGATCGAGCACCACCTGCGCCGCATCAGGTGACATCTGGCGTTTCAGATAGACGAACTCGCGCTCGGAACGCTGCGCCAGATACTGCTTGAGCGCATCCGGGTCCATACCGATGGCCTTGGCCAGCGCCGGCAGCTTGTCTTCGTTGTCCAGCACTTCGGCCGGATTGGCCCAGATCGACACCACCGGCGTGGATACCGCCAGCGGCTCGCCGTTGCGGTCAAAAATGGTGCCGCGCGAGACCGCGATGGGCACTTCTCGCAAAATGCGGGCGTCCGCCTGGTTCTGGTAGAAGTCCTTGCGCACCACCTGCATGTCGAACGCGCGCGCAACCAGGGCCAGCGAGGCAACGGCAAGCACGCAGCCCACCAGCAGCATGCGACGACGCGCGCTGGGAGCCGCGGCGTGGCGGCGGGACGAAGAAGATGTACGCGGGCGCGGCTTCATCGGCGCACCAGCTGGATGTCTTGCGGCTTGGGATTGACCATGCTGAGCACCTGGCGAGCCTCGTCGTCCACGCGACGCGGTTCGGCCCAGGTAGCCTGCTCCAGCTCCAGCTTGCCGTATTCAATGTTGAGGTCGTCACGCTGGTTCTGCAGACGAGTCAGTTCGACAAACAGCACGCGGCTCTCATGGCGCGTCCACACCACGGCAATGGCGCTGGAAAGCACCGCCGCGATCAGGATGAACATGAAGAGTCCGCCGAGTACCTTCATCCGAGCTTCTCCGCCACGCGCAGCACCGCCGAACGGGCGCGCGGATTGACGGACAGCTCGGCATCCGAGGGGAACTGCGCCTTGCCAACAGCGGCAAGGCGAGCAGGCGCGGCCGCCACCGGCGGACCACGGCGACTGCCCTGCACGCGACCGGAGTGGTCGCGGATGAACAGCTTGACGGCGCGATCTTCCAGCGAATGGAAGCTGATGATGGACAGGCGGCCACCCACTTTGAGCAGATCGAGCGCAGCGTTGAGGCCGTGCTCCAGCGCTTCGAGCTCTCCATTCACGTGGATACGCAATGCCTGAAAGCTGCGAGTCGCCGGATGCTTGCCCGGTTCGCGCCGACCGATCAGGCGCTCGATCAACGCCGCCAGCTGGCCAGTGCGCGTGATCGGATTTTCGACGCGGTCTTCCACGATGGCGCGGGCGATCTTGCGACTGAAGCGCTCGTCGCCATAGTTCCACAGCACATCGGCGATCTCTTTCTCCGACGCATGGGCAAGGAAGTCCGCAGCACTCTCGCCCTGCGTGGTATCCATGCGCATGTCCAGCGGCGCGTCGGCCATAAAGCTGAAGCCGCGAGCGGCTTCATCGAGCTGGGGTGAGGACACGCCGAGGTCAAGCAGGATGCCGTCCAGACCACCGGCAGTCTCGACCCATTCGGCCATGCTGGAGAAATTGGCATGGCGAATCGACACACGCGGATCGCTGGCGAACTCGGCTTGCGCCGTCGCGATAGCGGTCGGGTCGCGATCCATCAGCAACAGCCGACCATCGGGGCCCAGGCGCGACAGCACTGCGCGAGCGTGGCCGCCGCGTCCGAAGGTGCCATCGAGATAACGCCCGCCAGCCTGCACGGCGAGACCCTCCACTGCTTCACCCAGCATCACCGGGATGTGCTTCAACTGCTCGGCCATGCCGCCGCACTCCCGCTCCCGTCCCGTTACTCCACTGCGCAGTCACCGTTGCCGGTTACAGCTGCAGCTCCGCCATCTCGTTGGTGATCTCGTCTTCGCCGATGGTCTGGCGGATCTTGGCCAGGTGCGCCTGTTCGCTCCAAAGCTCGAACTTGTTGCCCATGCCCAGCAGAACCGCCTTCTTCTCGATGCCCGTGGTCGCGCGCTGGCTCGCCGGCAGCAGGATGCGCACGGCGGAATCGGGCTCAACCACGGCCGCGGCACCCACCAGCTTCATCTGCATGTCGCGATGGGCCGCCTTGACCTTGGGAAGCGCGTTGACCTGGTCGCGCACCTTTTCCCACTCCGCATACGGGAACAGCCACAGGCAGCCCGACTCGAAGGGGTTGTAGGTGATCACCAGACGATTGGCGCAGGCGTCGGCCACCAACTCGCGATACGCGGTCGGTATGGCCAGCCGGCCTTTGTCGTCAACGGTGATGGCGGTTTCGCCCTGGAACACGACCGTATATCTCCACGAATTCCCACGATTTCACACAGGAACCCACGATAGTCTCGCCCCCTGAGACTGTCAAGGAAATTTTTCTTGTGAATCAATGAGAAAGGCGGTGATCTGGCAGTAATTCCAGCCCTTTCTGAGGAAACACCCCAAGGTGTTTGAATGGCTAGGATTTTTTGCCTCGCGACCGTGCCATCCGTCACGGTTCCGTGCGCCCGGAAAACGCCCGGATATGAATCGCCATTCATGGCGCATCAGACGCAACCGCCACCGCCGCGCCAACTAGGGCACGGCGGTGACGATCGGTCGTGAAGGAGGCGGAGTCGGCCTGTAAGCCGGGTTCTGTACGCCTTGCGGCGCGACAGTCATTCCTCTCGGCCTGGCGTCACCGCCAGGCTCCAGCAACCTACCCGGGAACAACGCGGGCCGCGTTATCGTTCCCCTATTCGGTCTTGCTCCAGGTGGGGTTTACCGTGCCATGCGGCGTTAGCCCCGCACGCGGTGCGCTCTTACCGCACCCTTTCACCCTTACCACGCGCACCCGAGGGTGCCGTTCGGCGGTCTGCTCTCTGTTGCACTGGCCGTCAGCTCGCGCTGCCCAGGCGTTACCTGGCACCTTGCCCTATGGAGCCCGGACTTTCCTCGATGCGCTTGCGCGCGACGCGACTGTCCGGCCGACTCCGCCACGTATTCTAAAGGATTGCCACGCTCAAAACCCCTGGAGAATCGGGCTTTTTACGGGCGATGTCGGTCGGAGGCTGAATCAACCCTCGTAGAGCAGCTTACGCGGCGCCCCGGTAATGGCCGCCGCTAGCTTGGCCGCCTTTGCCGGCGGCAGTTCCTCGCGCAGGATGGCAAATACGCGCCGCCCCTCTGCTTCGCGCGCATCAGCCTCTTCGCCACGCCCTGCGACGAGAATCACGCACTCGCCCCGTTGCTGATCCGGATCGCCGGCTACGCGAGCCGCCAACTCGCCGAGCGGCTCGCCAATCACCGTCTCAAACAGCTTGGTCAGCTCACGGGCCAGCACGCCTTCGCGCGCCTCGCCGAACACATCACGCATATCGGCCAGGCTTTCGGCCACGCGATGCGAAGACTCGTAAAAGATCAGCGTACGCGGGTCACCCGCAAGTTCCTGCAGGCGCGTACGGCGCGCAGCCGTCTTGGGCGGCAGAAACCCCTCAAACACAAAGCGGTCGCTGGGTAACCCGGCCACGGAAAGCGCCGCAATAGCCGCACAGGCGCCAGGCACCGGCGCACAACGAATACCTGCCGCGCGAGCGGCGCGTACCAGACGAAAACCGGGATCACTGATAAGTGGAGTGCCCGCATCGGAAATCAGCGCCACGGATTCACCGCCCAGCAAACGGCGGACGATGGCATCTACGATGTCGCGCTCGTTGTGCTCGTGCAGGGCCACGAGCGGCGTACCGACGTTGTAGTGCATAAGCAGCGGACGGCTGTGACGCGTGTCCTCCGCGGCGATCACCGCCACCGAACGTAAGGTATCGACGGCACGCGCGGAGAAGTCATCCCGATGGCCGATTGGCGTAGCAACTACCCATAGCAGGCCCGGCTGAATCTGTGACATCTTGCTGTTTCCTGGACATTAGTGCGGCAAGCCAATGGGCTATCATCGCCCATCCGCTCCATCACGTCGTCAAAAAAGCTCGAAGGGATTTGGCCATGCGCTTGTATCGCGCCGCAGGCGTTGCCCTGCTGATTTCTCTTGCACTCGCTGGTTGCGTACCGCCTGCAGCGCAAAAGTCGCCCGCCGAAGTCGCGGCCAGCCAGCAAGCCGATGCATTGGTGCAGCAGGGCAAGTTCGATGAGGCCGCCCAGGCGTATCTCGCACTGGCCCAGACCGGGGGCAACCGCGATCACTACCAGCTGCTTGCCGCCGAGGCCTACCGTCAGGAAGGCCAGCTTGATCGCGCCGCCCCACTGCTCGACGGCATCCGCCGCCAGCGGCTCACCGGTGAT
>NZ_JAELTQ010000518.1 GCF_016428905.1 Dyella sp. ASV24
CCCCCCCCCCCCCCCCCCCCCCCCCCCCCCCCCCCCCCCCCCCCCCCCCCCCCCCCCCCCCCCCCCCCCCCCCCCCCCCCCCCCCCCCCCCCCCCCCCCCCCCACCCCCCCCCCCCCCCCCCCACCCACACCATTCCAGCTTCGTCGGCAGCGTCAGATGTGTATAAGAGACAGGCTTCGGCAGGCGCTCCAGCACACCGCCGAACACCAGGCAGCAGCCTGCACGCGCTTGTTCGGCGGGCATGCCGACCAGCCAGGGCAGCCAGTACTTGGGCATGCTGGCAGCGCCCATCATGTCCCA
>NZ_JAELTQ010000519.1 GCF_016428905.1 Dyella sp. ASV24
GGTGAGCAGCATGCGGCGCACATCCGGCTGCACCAGCAGGTTGTCGGCCGGCTTCTCGGGGAACTTCGGACCCGACAGCGAGCGGCCCTGCAGGCGCTCACGCGCGTAGTTCAGGCTGTTCTGCAGCTGTCTCTTATACACATCTGACGCTGCCGACGAAGCTGGAATGGTGGTGGGGTGGGGGGGGGGGGGGGGGGTGGGGGGGGGGGGGGGGGGGGGGGGGGGGGGGGGGGGGGGGGGGGGGGGGGGGGGGGGGGGGGGGGGGGGGGGGGGGGGGGGGGGGGGGGGGGGGGGGGGGGGG
>NZ_JAELTQ010000520.1 GCF_016428905.1 Dyella sp. ASV24
CCCCCCCCCCCCCCCCCCCCCCCCCCCCCCCCCCCCCCCCCCCCCCCCCCCCCCCCCCCCCCCCCCCCCCCCCCCCCCCCCCCCCCCCCCCCCCCCCCCCCCCCCCCCCCCCCCCCCCCCGCCACCCACACCATTCCAGCTTCGTCGGCAGCGTCAGATGTGTATAAGAGACAGGTCCAAGGCTCAGCGCCGTGGCTTGCAGCAGGCTCATGCCGCGACGGCGGGCGAGGGCTGCTAACCCAAGCCGCAGCGCGGGATGCGCCCCCGGCGCTACACGTCGGGCCGTCCATAGCAGTAAGGC
>NZ_JAELTQ010000521.1 GCF_016428905.1 Dyella sp. ASV24
CAGGCCGCCAAAACCGATCGCGCCGATGCCCAGTGTCATCCACACCTGCGGGCGCTTCAGCGCGCCGAGCTCACGCAGCGGGCTCGCCTTGGCGTCGGCAGGCGTATTCGGTGCAAAGGCGTACACCTGTCTCTTATACACATCTGACGCTGCCGACGAAGCTGGAATGGTGGTGGGGGGGGGGGGGGGGGGGGGGGGGGGAGGGGGGGGGGGGGGGGGGGGGGGGGGGGGGGGGGGGGGGGGGGGGGGGGGGGGGGGGGGGGGGGGGGGGGGGGGGGGGGGGGGGGGGGGGGGGGGGGGG
>NZ_JAELTQ010000522.1 GCF_016428905.1 Dyella sp. ASV24
CACGATAACGCTCACCACCTTGACCCTTGCCGCCTGCTCGTCCGGCCCCAGCACCGACGACGTCAAGGCCGCCGTGCGCAAGCAAATGACCGCACTGGCCGGCAACCAGGCGACGGAGATCTACGCCTGTCTCTTATACACATCTCCGAGCCCACGAGACAGGACAGGCCATCGCGTATGCCGTCTTCTGCTTGAAAGTGGGGGGGGGGGGGGGGGGGGGGGGGGGGGGGGGGGGGGGGGGGGGGGGGGGGGGGGGGGGGGGGGGGGGGGGGGGGGGGGGGGGGGGGGGGGGGGGGGGGGG
>NZ_JAELTQ010000523.1 GCF_016428905.1 Dyella sp. ASV24
CGAGGCCTCCCGAGTCGGTGGATTGGACGCTGAGGCGATTAAGCGCGTTGTGATGGCAGCCGGGCAGCCTGTGGACGACCTGGATCAGGCTATTCGGGTGCGCATAGCCGCTCGTTCGAGCGAGGGTCTGTCTCTTATACACATCTGACGCTGCCGACGAAGCTGGAATGGTGTTGGTGTGGGGGGGGGGGGGGGGGGTGGGGGGGGGGGGGGGGGGGGGGGGGGGGGGGGGGGGGGGGGGGGGGGGGGGGGGGGGGGGGGGGGGGGGGGGGGGGGGGGGGGGGGGGGGGGGGGGGGGGGG
>NZ_JAELTQ010000524.1 GCF_016428905.1 Dyella sp. ASV24
TCTGCTCGAAGCGCACTTCAAGCTCTGATTGTCGATACCTCCCCGGTACGGGCCTGGCGGCTTGCCAGGCCCTCTTTTTGTCCGGTTGTCCAGGGAAGGAGTCAGTCGAGTGCGCCGGCACCCAGGCTGTCTCTTATACACATCTCCGAGCCCACGAGACAGGACAGGCCATCGCGTATGCCGTCTTCTGCGTGAAAAGAGGGGGGGGGGGGGGGGGGGGGGGGGGGGGGGGGGGGGGGGGGGGGGGGGGGGGGGGGGGGGGGGGGGGGGGGGGGGGGGGGGGGGGGGGGGGGGGGGGGGG
>NZ_JAELTQ010000525.1 GCF_016428905.1 Dyella sp. ASV24
GAACTGCGAGGAGATGCGGGTGAAGTCCACCGGGATACGCAGGAACGACTTCTGGATCGGACGACCGTCCTCACTGAACCAGCCGTAGCTGCCGTCGTCCTTCTTGAAGCGATAGGCGGTGTAGCGCCTGTCTCTTATACACATCTGACGCTGCCGACGAAGCTGGAATGGTGTTGTTGTGGGGGGGGGGGGGGGGGGGGGGGGGGGGGGGGGGGGGGGGGGGGGGGGGGGGGGGGGGGGGGGGGGGGGGGGGGGGGGGGGGGGGGGGGGGGGGGGGGGGGGGGGGGGGGGGGGGGGGGGG
>NZ_JAELTQ010000526.1 GCF_016428905.1 Dyella sp. ASV24
CTGCATGCAGGCGTTGTCAACGATCATCTCGTTGAACTCGATCTGCGGGTATTCCTTGGCGATTTCGCGCGCCACATTGAGGAACAGGCCCGACGCGGTCTTGATGATGTTGGCCTTGTGCACGGCCTGTCTCTTATACACATCTGACGCTGCCGACGAAGCTGGAATGGTGGTGGTGTGGGGGGGGGGGGGGGGGGGTGGGGGGGGGGGGGGGGGGGGGGGGGGGGGGGGGGGGGGGGGGGGGGGGGGGGGGGGGGGGGGGGGGGGGGGGGGGGGGGGGGGGGGGGGGGGGGGGGGGGGG
>NZ_JAELTQ010000527.1 GCF_016428905.1 Dyella sp. ASV24
CCCCCCCCCCCCCCCCCCCCCCCCCCCCCCCCCCCCCCCCCCCCCCCCCCCCCCCCCCCCCCCCCCCCCCCCCCCCCCCCCCCCCCCCCCCCCCCCCCCCCCCACCCCCCCCCCCCCCCCCCCCACCTCCACCATTCCAGCTTCGTCGGCAGCGTCAGATGTGTATAAGAGACAGGTGCAGTGCTTAGTGGTGAACCCATCGTGGCGGCCATGCTGCTGGATGCCGGTGCATCGATCAACGCGCTCAACAAGGCCGGCCTGAGCCCGCTGGCTATTGCCTGCCGTGCGGCCAACTGGCCGG
>NZ_JAELTQ010000065.1 GCF_016428905.1 Dyella sp. ASV24
CGCCAGCACCACGCCGAGCGCGCGACCCAGTCGCAGCATGAAGTCCGCACTGATGGGCCATTGCCCCACCAGACCGCGGATACCGTCGGTTCCAAAATACTTCCGTTGCGTCATGGCATTACTCCTGCCGAAGTCGGCGCGTTGATGCGCCAGACATCCTGTTCTGAGTGATTACTCGTCATCCGGCCAGCGCGGCATGGAAGGTTTGTCGTCACGGCGTTCCGGCACATCGCCGTCCTGCACGGCATGCCACACCGCGAGCGCGTCGACGGTAGCCGCCACGTCATGAACGCGCACCATCCGCGCGCCACGCTGCACTGCAATGACGGCGGCGACTACCGAGCCCGCCGCGCGCTCGGCAGGCACCTGCCGACCCGTCATCGCGCCGATCATCGACTTTCGCGACATACCGACATAGACCCCGCTACCGAGGTTCGCAAAACGCTCCAACGCCCGTAGCAGAGCTAGATTGTGCTCCAGGTTCTTGCCGAAGCCGAAACCAGGGTCGACCATGACTTTGCGACGATCGATGCCGGCCAATTCGCAGGCAAACAGCCGATCGGTCAGAAACCGGTGTACCTCGCCGACCACATCGTCATAGTGCGGGTCGTCCTGCATGCTGCGCGGTTCGCCCAGCATGTGCATCAGGCAGACCGGTACACCGAGTTCGGCTGCCGCGCCCAAGGCGCCATCGCGTCGCAGGGCATAGACGTCGTTGATCATGCCGGCACCCGCCGCCACGGCGGCACGCATCACCTCCGGCTTGGAGGTATCGATGGCCAACGGGACGCTGGTACGCGCCGCCAGTTGCTCGAGCACGGGCACGATACGCCGCAACTCTTCCTCAACGGGAACGTCGTCTGATCCGGGGCGGGTCGATTCCCCGCCGATGTCCAGCATGTCAGCGCCCTCTTCCACCATGCGCAAACCATGCGCCACGGCGTCGTCCAGCGACGCGTAATGGCCGCCGTCGGAAAACGAATCGGGCGTGACGTTGAGGATGCCGATCACGCGTGGGCGGTCAAGCTTGAGCGACCGCCCGTTGCAATCGAGCACGGGAGCGAACAGATCGAGGGACATGGTGACTCCCGTGGAGAAGACTCAGGACTCGCCGCCCAACGGCCCCATAAAGCGGCGGTAGTAGCGCAGTTCGTCGATCGAGTCGCGGATGTCTGACAACGCGGTATGCGCGGATTCCTTCGAGAAGCCCTTGCCGATGGCCGGCGCCCAGCGGCGCGCGAGCTCCTTCAGCGTGGACACGTCGAGGTTGCGGTAGTGGAAATAGCGCTCCAGCCGCGGCATCTGCCGGTGCAGGAAGCGGCGGTCCTGGCAGATCGAGTTGCCGCACATGGGCGACTTGCCCGCCGGTATCCACTCCTTGAGGAAATCGAGCGTGGCTTGCTCCGCCGCAGCGTGGTCGTCGTTGGACGCCACCACTTGATCCCACAAGCCGGACCGACGGTGCTGGTTGCGGTTCCACGCATCCATGCCTTCCAGCCGCTCCAGCGGGTGGCGAATCGCGAACACCGGGCCTTCCGCCAGAATGCGTAGGTCCTTGTCGGTGACAATGGTGGCGATCTCGAGAATAGAGTCATTGTCCGTATCGAGACCGGTCATTTCCAGATCGATCCAGATCAGGTTGTCTTCGTTCGCTTGGCTCATGCGCCCTCCTGGACGCGGAGTCTAACAGCAGCGCACCGACCAAGCCGCAGAATTGGGCGCGATCCAGGGCGCCCACCAGGGATGGACTGCATGGAGCACGCGGGAGGGCCATGCGATGATCGCGTCATGCAGACTTTCTTCTGGCACGACTACGAGACTTTCGGCGCCGACCCATGGCGCGACCGCCCCGTGCAGTTTGCCGGTATCCGCACCACGATGGACCTGGAGATGGTGGGCGAACCGGTGATGTTCTTCGGCAAGCCGCCCCGGGAAATGCCGCCACACCCCGAGGCCTGCCTGATTACCGGCATCACCCCGCAACAGGCTGAGCGGGAGGGCTGTCTGGAGTCGGACTTCGCCGCGCGTGTGCATGAGCAACTGGCCCAGCCGGGTACCTGCGGGGTGGGCTACAACTCACTGCGTTTCGACGACGAAGTCGGCCGCCAGTTGTTCTACCGAAACATGTTCGAGCCTTACGGCCGTGAATGGGAGAACGGCAACTCGCGCTGGGATCTGATCGACCTGGTGCGCATGTGCCAGGCGCTTCGCCCGGAAGGCATCGAGTGGCCCAAGCGCGAGGACGGTACGCCCAGCTTCAAGCTGGAGCACCTCGCCACCGCCAATCATCTTCGTCAGGAACGCGCGCACGACGCCCTCTCGGATGTGTACGCACTGATCGATCTGGCCCGCCTGATCCGGGTGCGCCAGCCACGCCTATGGGATTGGTATTTCAATCTGCGGCGCAAGCAACGTGTGTTCGAAATGCTCGACGTGGTGGCCATGACGCCCGTGGTGCATGTGTCCTCCCGTTACCCCTCGAGCCGGCATTGCCTGGCCGTGGTCGCACCGCTGGCCGCGCATCCGAGCCGGCCGGCGGAGATCATCGTGTACGACCTCGCGAGCGACCCATCCGAATTGCTGGCGTTGGACGAGGGCGAGATTGCCGACCGTGTGTTCACCGCGCGTGCGGACCTGCCTGAAGGCGTCGAACGCATTCCGTTGCGCACCGTTCGCGCGAACCGCTCGCCAGCGCTCGCCCCGCTTTCCACACTGAAGGGCGTGGACCTCGAGCGCCTGCAGATCGATCTTGACCGCGTGCACGCGCACCGCGACATGCTCGCCTCCGCCGAGGGGTTGGCGGCCAAGCTTCGCCGTGTGTTCCAGCGTGCAGCCGACCTGCCGCCACCGCAGGACCCCGAGCTGGCGCTGTATGGCGGTTTTCTGCCGGATGCCGACAAACGCCTGCTGGCGGACATTCGCGCGACGCCACCAGAGCAGCTTGGCCAGCGCAGTTTTCCATTCCGCGATCCGCGTTATCCGGAATTGCTGTTCCGCTACCGCGCGCGTAATTGGCCGGAAACCCTCAATCTTGACGAACAGGCGCGTTGGCAGGCTTTCTGCCGTGATCGGCTGACTCAACCTACGCCGCTGACGAACCTGACCCTGGATCAGTATTTCGCCCACATCGCTGCGCTGCGCGCAGACGATGCTCACCGGAACAAGCTCGGCATTCTCGACCAGTTGCAAGCCTGGGGCGACATGCTGGCCGCCGACATCGCTCCTCTCTCCGCCTGACCACCGACATCATGGCCAAGACTTACTTCTCACCCGCTACCTTCCGCTTCCTGCGCTCGCTGGAGCGCAACAACAATCGCGAGTGGTTCCACGCTCACAAAGCGGAGTACGAACGCGACGTACGCGATCCTTTCCTTGCACTGATCACCGACATCCAGGCGCCCATAGCCAAGATCAGCAAGCATTACCGCGCCGACCCGCGCAAGAGCGGCGGGTCGTTGTTCCGCATCTATCGTGATACACGCTTCTCTAACGACAAACAGCCTTACAAGCCGTGGCAAGGCGCGCGCTTCTTCCACGAACGCCGTCACGAAATCCCCGCGCCGTCTTTCTATGTGCATATTCAGCCGGGCGATTGCTTCGCGGGTGGTGGTATCTGGCATCCGGAGTCCGATGCCCTGAAGAAGATCCGCGAATTCCTTGCCGACAACCCCGAGGCCTGGAAGCGCGCGACGCGCAGCAAGGCCTTCCGCGATCACTTCCAGTTCTGGGGTGAGTCACTCAGTCGCCCGCCGCGCGGGTTCGATCCCACGCACGAGCTGATTGACGACATCAAGCGCAAGGATTTTGCCTGTGGCGAAGGCTTTGACGAAAAGCTGGCCTGCTCCGCCGAGCTGCTGCCGTGGCTGATGGAGACGTACAAGCGCGTGGCGCCGATGATCGATTACCTGTGCGCATCGCAGGAATTGGATTTCTGACGATAAGGGTGGGCGGAGCGAGCCTCAGCTCGCTTCGTCCGCCGGCTTTAGCCCCGGCCGCTGCTTCGCGAGCTTGCGCAGCAAGACCGCGAAGTTCTGCAAGTCCGCGTGCCACGGTGAGGCATCGCGCCAGTACAGCGCAATCTCGCGCCCGGGCGCCTGACCTTTGAGCTTGGCGAGCACCACATTGGGCATGGAAGCTAGACGTTCATGAGCCAGTGCCGGCACGAGTGCGTAGCCGCCGCGCAGTTCCACCAGGGCAGCCAGGCTCTCCAGGCTCACGTCCTGCACATGACCGCCGCCGAGCACATCCTCGCAATGGCTCTCGGTCATCAGCGTGGCATCACTGGCCTCGAGCTGCTCGATGCCTACGCTGCGTTTGCCAGCGAGCACATGATCAGCGCGAAACATCACTTCCCACGGCTCGAAGAACAGCGGGCGCATGGCCACACCGCTCACGGGCGGAACGCGCGGAGCAAGCACGGCATCGAGCTCGCCTTCGTTCAAGCGGCGCAGCAGGCCACGCGGCTTGCCTTCGGACAGGCTGAGGCGCGTACCGGGGAAGTGCTGGGGAAACGGCCCAATGAGATGGGGAAGCAGATAAGGCCCCAGTGATGCGGGCACGCCGAGGCGAAGCTCACCACCAAAGGCCACCTCACCGGCGCGTGCGACCTGTTGCAGATGTTCGGCCGCGGCAAGCACCGCGTCGATCTGCTCAAGCAATCGCTGACCACCCGCCGTCGGTACGATGCGACGACCGCCTCGCTCGAACAGCGGCGCACCGAGCGCCTGCTCCACCTTCTGCACCTGATGCGAAAGGCCAGACGGGCTGATATGCATCGCGCGCGCAGCACTGTTGAAGCTGCCGTGGCGGCGCACTGCCTGCACCAACATCAGGTCGCGGAGCGAGACTACCGATAGGTGGGAAGAGATCATCCGCTGGGTGCTGGCCTGGCCTGTGACAGGGCGAAAGCATAAACGACCCGCGAGAAAACAGGGCCGCCTGCCCGTCCCAGGCAATGCCTATCGATCATCGCAAAAGGAAAAGGGCGGCTTGCGCCGCCCTTCCCTTGCCATCTCGCGATGACTTACCGCATTCAGGCGGTGACCGTATCGGCCACTTCCTGATAGTCGGCGATCTTGTCGAAGTTCATGTACTTGTAGATCTTGTCGCCATTGGCGTTGATCACGCCCACGTCGGTCATGTACTCCTCCTTGGTCGGGATCTTGCCCAGACGCGAGCAGATCGCGGCCAACTCGGCGGAACCCAGGTACACGTTGGAGTTCTTGCCCAGACGGTTGGGGAAGTTGCGGGTGGAGGTGGAGAACACCGTAGCACCCTCACGCACCTGCGCCTGGTTGCCCATGCACAGCGAGCAACCCGGCATTTCCATGCGGGCGCCAGCGGTGCCGAGCACGCCGTAGTGGCCTTCTTCGGTCAGCTGCTGCTGGTCCATCTTGGTGGGCGGAGCCACCCACAGCTTGGTCGGGATGTCGCGCTTGCCTTCCAGCAGCTTCGACGCTGCACGGAAGTGGCCAATGTTGGTCATGCACGAACCGATGAACACTTCGTCGATCTTGGCGCCAGCGACATCGCTGAGCGTCTTCACGTCGTCCGGATCGTTAGGGCAGGCCACGATGGGCTCGTGCACGTCGGCCAGGTCGATCTCGATGACAGCGGCGTATTCGGCGTCGGCATCGCGCTCCAGCAGCTGCGGATTGGCGAGCCATGCTTCCATGGCCTTGATGCGGCGCTGCAGGCTGCGCGGATCCTTGTAGCCCTGCGCGATCATGTACTTCAGCAGCGTGATGTTGCTGGTGATGTATTCAATGATCGGCGCCTTGTCGAGGTGCACCGTGCAACCGGCAGCCGAGCGCTCAGCGGAGGCATCGGACAGTTCGAACGCCTGCTCCACCTTGAGGTTCGGCAGACCTTCGATTTCCAGGATGCGGCCGGAGAAGATGTTCTTCTTGCCCTGCTTGGCAACGGTCAGCAGACCCTGCTTGATGGCGTAGAGCGGGATCGCGTTGACGAGGTCACGCAGCGTGACGCCCGGCTGCAGCTCACCCTTGAAGCGCACCAGCACGGATTCCGGCATGTCCAGCGGCATCACGCCCGTCGCGGCAGCGAAGGCCACCAGACCCGAGCCGGCCGGGAACGAAATACCGATCGGGAAACGCGTATGGCTGTCGCCACCGGTGCCGACGGTGTCGGGCAGCAGCATGCGGTTGAGCCAGGAGTGGATCACGCCATCGCCCGGACGCAGCGAGATACCGCCACGCGTGCTGATGAATTCCGGCAGCGTGTGGTGGGTCTTTACGTCCACCGGCTTCGGATAGGCGGCGGTGTGGCAGAACGACTGCATGACAAGATCGGCCGAGAAGCCCAGGCAAGCCAGGTCCTTCAGCTCGTCGCGGGTCATCGGACCGGTGGTGTCCTGCGAACCCACCGAGGTCATCTTCGGCTCGCAGTAGGTACCCGGACGCACGCCCTGACCTTCCGGCAGGCCAACGGCGCGGCCGACCATCTTCTGCGCCAGCGTGAAACCCTTGCCCGTGTCAACCGGCTGCTGCGGCAGACGGAACAGCGTGGAGACCGGCAGGCCCAGCGCCTCGCGCGCCTTGGCGGTAAGGCCACGACCCACGATCAGCGGAATGCGGCCACCGGCGCGCACTTCGTCGAACAGCACGTCGGACTTCACCTGGAACTCGGCGATCACTTCGCCGTTCTTCAGGGCTTTGCCTTCGTATGGACGCAGCTCGACGACGTCGCCCATGTTCATGTTGGACACGTCGAGCTCGATCGGCAGCGCGCCGGCATCTTCCATGGTGTTGTAGAAGATCGGGGCGATCTTGCTACCCAGGCACACACCGCCAAAGCGCTTGTTCGGGATGAAGGGGATGTCTTCGCCCGTGAACCACAGCACCGAGTTGGTGGCGGACTTGCGGCTGGAGCCGGTACCGACCACGTCACCAACGTAAGCAACGAGATGACCCTTTTCCTTCAGCGATTCGATGAAGGCGATAGGGCCGCGCTTGCCGTCTTCTTCCGGCTGGAACGGCGCGCCGTCGCGCTTGTTCTTCAGCATGGCGAGCGCATGCAGCGGAATGTCTGGGCGCGTGGTGGCATCGGGTGCCGGCGACAAATCGTCGGTATTGGTTTCGCCCGGCACCTTGAACACGGTGATGGTCAGGCTCTCCGGCACTTCCGGCTTGCTGGTGAACCACTCGGCGTCGGCCCAGCTCTGCAGCACGGCCTTGGCGTTGGCGTTGCCCTTGTCGGCCTTTTCCTTGACGTCATGGAAGGCGTCGAACATCAGCAGCGTGTGCTTGAGCGCGTTGGCGGCGACGGTGCCGATCTGCGCGTCGTCGAGCAGCTCGATCAGCGGATGGATGTTGTAGCCGCCCAACATGGTGCCGAGCAGCTCGGTGGCCTTCTCGCGCGAAATCAGCGCGCTCTTCTCGGTGCCAAAGGCCACGGCCGCCAGATACGAAGCCTTGACCTTGGCCGCATCGTCCACACCGGCCGGGACACGGTTGGTGATCAGATCGACGAGGAAGGCCTCTTCACCCGCGGGCGGGTTCTTCAGGAGCTCGATCAGGTCGGCGGTCTGCTGGGCTGACAGCGGCAGCGGCGGAATACCCTGCGCGGCGCGCTCGGCGACATGTTGGCGGTAGGCGTTAAGCATGTGGTCTCGTCCGGTGAACTAGAACAAAGAGGCAGCGAGCAGTTGTTTGCACAACTGCGGCGGAGGTCGCCCGAGGGGATGGTTCCGCGTGGCCGCTACCGGCGCTCGACAAGGCGCAAGGCCTTGTCGCCATGCCGTTTTTGGCGGCATTACAACGCGCTATTTTGCCAGCCGGGCCCTATATGCCGCAACGCAAGACAACGCTTCCGCCTGCGTTCGAAATCTTGCAATGCAAATATGGCGCAATCCCCAATCGGGTCTCTTGCACGGCCCGGCTTTTGTCCCAAACTGAATCACATTGCCAGGTAGGAGAGGATGCTTGCCCCATTTCCCACACCCGTCATTCCGGCGCAGGCCGGAATCCAGTGACGTCTGGGGTCGGCTTTCGCGATACCCCACCGCTATCGCTACTGGATCCCGGCCGGCGCCGGGATGACGAGCCGACGGTTGAGGCTGCCTTTGCAATTCCCCTCACGTTCCGTGCCTTAGGATCCCCAAGCTACGCGTTCGCGCGTTCGCGCGTTCGCCAGACTCACGCAACAGGAGTTAGCCCCATGCTGGATTCATTCGCCACCCGCGACGCCCTCACTGTCAACGGCAGCCAGTACCAGATCGCCAGCCTGACCAAGCTCGGCCAGCGCTTTGACCTCAAGACCCTGCCCTTCTCGCTGAAGATCCTGCTGGAGAACCTGTTGCGCCACGAAGATGGCGTCAACGTCACAGCCAAGGAAATCGAGGCCGTGGCCAACTGGAACGCCAAGGCGGAGCCCGACACCGAGATCGCCTTCATGCCGGCGCGCGTGGTGCTGCAGGACTTCACCGGCGTGCCCTGCGTGGTCGATCTGGCCGCCATGCGCGATGCGGTGGTGAAGCTGGGCGGCGACGCCAAGCAGATCAATCCGTTGGCTCCTGCCGAGCTGGTGATCGACCACTCGGTGCAGGTGGACGTGTATGGCTCCGAATCCGCACTGGAAAAGAACGTCGAGATCGAGTTCCACCGCAACCAGGAACGCTACGCCTTCCTGCGCTGGGGTCAAAAGGCGTTCGACAACTTCAAGGTGGTGCCCCCGCGCACCGGCATCGTGCATCAGGTGAACCTGGAGCATCTCGCCCGCGTGGTGTTCACCGCCGAAAAGGGTGGCAAGCAGTGGGCCTATCCGGACACGGTGTTTGGCACCGACTCGCATACCACCATGATCAACGGCATCGGCGTGCTGGGCTGGGGCGTGGGTGGCATCGAGGCGGAAGCCGCCATGTTGGGGCAGCCTTCGTCCATGCTGATTCCGCAGGTGGTGGGCTTCAAGCTGACCGGCAAGCTGTCCGAGGGCGTCACCGCCACCGATCTGGTGCTCACCGTCACTCAGATGCTGCGCAAGCTCGGCGTGGTGGGCAAGTTCGTGGAATTCTTCGGTAGCGGCCTGAAGCATCTGGCGCTGGCCGACCGTGCCACCATCGGCAATATGGCGCCAGAGTACGGCGCAACCTGCGGCATCTTCCCGATCGACCAGGAGGCTTTGAACTACCTGCACCTGTCCGGCCGCAGCGAAGATCAGATCCGACTGGTGGAGGCCTATGCCAAGGCACAAGGCCTGTGGCACGACGAGAACGCTGTCGAGCCGCGCTTCACCACCACGCTGGAGCTCGATCTGGCCGATGTGAAGCCCTCGCTGGCTGGCCCCAAGCGCCCGCAGGACCGCGTGCTGCTGGAAGGTGTGCAGAAGAGCTTCCATGATGCGGTGGGCCCGCTGACCGCCAACCGCCGCCCGCGCAATGACGATACCTCGGCCTTCATCGCCGAAGGTGGCTCGGCAGCCATTGGCAACCCGGCCAACGACATCACCGACAGCGGCGTGCGCGTGGAGAAGGACGGCGAATCGTTCAAGCTCGGCGACGGCGCGGTGGTCATCGCGGCCATCACGTCCTGCACCAACACCTCCAACCCCAGCGTAATGCTCGGCGCCGGTTTGCTCGCCAAGAAGGCGGCCGCCAAGGGCCTGAAAGCACAGCCGTGGGTGAAGACCTCCATCGGCCCCGGCTCCAAGGTGGTCACCGACTACCTGGAGAAAACCGGTCTGCTGAAGGAGCTTGAGAAGGTCGGCTTCTTCATCGTCGGCTATGGCTGCACCACGTGCATCGGCAACTCCGGCCCGCTGCCGCCCGAAATCAGCAAGGGCATCGGCGAGGGTGATCTGGCCGTGGCCTCGGTGCTCTCGGGCAACCGCAACTTCGAAGGCCGTGTGCATCCCGAGGTGAAGATGAACTACCTGGCCTCACCGCCGCTGGTAGTGGCCTATGCACTGGCCGGCACACTCGACGTGGACCTCAGCAAAGATCCGCTGGGCACCGGCAGCGATGGCAAGCCTGTGTATCTCAAGGATATCTGGCCGACCAACCAGGAAATCTCGGATCTTGTGGGCAGCGCCCTCAATCCCGAGATGTTCGAGAAGAGCTACGCCGATGTGTTCAAGGGCGACACGCGTTGGAACCACATCGCTTCGCCCGATGGCGACGTATACAAGTGGGACGACTCCACCTACATCAAGAACCCGCCCTACTTCGAAGGCATGAGCAAGGAGCCGGGCTCCATCGAAGACGTTCACGGCGCTCGCGTGCTTGGCCTGTTCGGCGACTCCATCACCACTGATCACATCTCGCCGGCCGGCTCGATCAAGAAGGACAGCCCGGCTGGCCGCTTCCTGATCGGCAAGGGCGTGGAGCCGAAGGACTTCAACTCCTACGGCTCGCGCCGCGGCAACGATGACGTAATGGTGCGCGGCACCTTTGCGAACATCCGCATCAAGAACCTGATGCTCAACGGCGTTGAGGGTGGCTATACGCTCTATGTGCCCAGCGGCGAGCAGATGGCCATCTACGACGCAGCCATGAAGTACAAGGCCGACAAGACGCCGCTGGTGGTCCTCGCCGGCAAGGAATATGGCACCGGTTCGTCACGCGACTGGGCGGCCAAGGGTACGCTGCTGCTCGGTGTAAAGGCGGTGATCGCGGAGAGCTTCGAGCGCATCCACCGCTCCAACCTGGTGGGCATGGGCGTGCTGCCGTTGCAGTTCGAGGACGGCCAGAACGCGCAGTCGCTGGGCCTGACCGGCAAGGAGACCTTCGACATCACCGGCCTTAACGGTGGCGAGTCGAAGACGGCCAAGGTCGTTGCCACTGGCGAAGACGGCAAGAAGAAGGAGTTCACGGTGAAGGTGCTGCTGCTCACGCCGAAGGAGCGCGAGTTCTTCCGTCACGGCGGCATCCTGCAATACGTGCTGCGCCAGCTCGCCGGAAAAAAGGCGGCCTGAGTGTCAGGCAAGGGCTATTGAGCAAGAGGAAAACGCCGCCAATGTGCGGCGTTTTCTTTGCGTGGATCAATTCCTACAGAAGCGGCCTCAGCCAGCGGACGTCCAGGTTGCCGAATAGCAACGCCACTCTCCTCCGTCCTTCCGCCATGCCGTTTCCACTTGGTATACGCCAATCTGCGCGGGAAGCAGTTTGCCTCCGCTGGTCAAGGTGACGGTGAAGCGTGCGACGTAGCGATCACCGTGCTGTTCGACCTCGATGGGGCCAGTCAACGCGTGGATCGTCTCGCCGCGAAAGGATGCCGCGCGCAACAGACCCAGCAATTGGCGACGCTCCATCTCCCCATGGTTCCCATCGAAGTCGTCGCTCAGCACGGCATCCAGCGCCGAGGCATCCGCCTGCTCAGCAGCATGCTCTGCCTTTTCGATACCCTGTCGCACCCGACTTTCGTCTGGCGTGTGATGGCAGGCCGACAGGCCCGCCATCAGCAACAGGCAAAACAACGGATTTACAAGCAATTTTTGTATTTGGAGCATGGGAAATTCTCGCTGCGGCGCGGCTTGCTGCTATACGCGAGCGTATGCTCCAATGCCTCGTCATTATCTTGCCCTACGTCGCCGTTAGGCAGACACATACAGGAGCGTTGGATCCAACATGAGCATTGAGCGTCCGTGGCTGGCCCATTACCCCGAAGGCGTTCCTCCGCAGATTGACGTCAACCAGTACGCGTCGGTGGCTGCGGTGGTGGAAGAAGCCTTCGAGCGTTTCCGCCAGCGCCCCGCGTTCGCCAGCTTCGGCAAGGTGCTCAACTACGGCCAGATCGATGAACTGAGTCGCCAGTTCGCCGGCTACCTTACCGGCGTGCTCAAGCTGAGCAAGGGTGATCGCATCGCGATCATGATGCCCAACGTGCTCCAGTACCCCATCGCCCTGTTCGGTGCACTCCGTGCCGGCTTGGTGGTGGTCAACACCAACCCGATGTACACCGCGCGCGAACTCAGGCACCAGCTTGAGGACGCCGGTGCAAAAGCCATCGTGGTGCTGGACAACTTTGCCTCGACGCTGCAGCAAGTGGTGGGCGAAACCAAGGTCGAGCACATCATCACCACGGGCATCGGCGACCTGCTGGCCGCCAAGGGCATGGTGATCAACTTCGTGCTCAAGCACGTCAAGAAGATGGTGCCCGCGTACAGCCTGCCCCATGCCGTGCGCTTCACGGATGCCCTTTCGCGCGGCGCCCCGCACCCGCTGGCAAAGGTGCAACTGGGTCACGACGACCTTGCGTTCCTGCAATACACCGGCGGCACGACTGGCGTCGCCAAGGGCGCGATGCTCTCGCACGGCAACATGGTTGCCAACATGATGCAGGCCGGCGCCTGGATTGGTAAGAACGCCAAGCCCGGCGAAGAAATCATCATCACTGCGCTGCCGCTGTATCACATCTTCTCGCTGACAGCGAACGGCCTGGTGTTCATGCGCCTGGGTGGCCTGAACTGGCTCATCACCAACCCGCGTGACATGCCCGGCTTCGTCAAAGAGCTCAAGAAATCAAAGTTCACCGCGCTCACCGGCGTCAACACGTTGTTCAATGGCCTGCTCAATACCCCAGGATTCGCTGAGCTGGATTTCTCCCGCCTGCACTTGAGCCTGGGTGGCGGCATGGCCGTGCAGCGCGCGGTCGCGGAGCGCTGGAAAAAGGTCACCGGCTGCACGCTGGCCGAGGCCTATGGCCTTACCGAAACCTCGCCCGCCGCGTGCATCAATCCGCTGGATCTGAAGGACTACAACGGCTCGATTGGCCTGCCGATTCCTTCCACCGATGTGGCGATCTGGTCGGAGGACAACCAGCCGCTGCCGATCGGCCAGGTAGGCGAGCTGATGGTGCATGGCCCGCAGGTGATGAAGGGTTACTGGCAGCGCCCTGACGAAACCGCCAAGGTGTTGGGCCCTGATGGTTGGCTGCACACCGGCGATATCGCCCGCATGGACGAGAACGGCTACGTCTACATCGTCGATCGCAAGAAGGACATGATCCTGGTGTCCGGCTTCAACGTGTACCCGAACGAAGTCGAAGACGTGGTCATGCAGCACCCAGGCGTGGCGGAAGTCGCCGCGGTTGGCGTGCCGGACGAGCACTCTGGCGAAGTGGTGAAGCTGTTCGTGGTGCGCAAGGACCCGAACCTCACTGTGGAAGCACTCAAGAAGTTCTGCCACGACAACCTCACCGGCTACAAGCGCCCGAAGATCATCGAGTTCCGAGACTCACTGCCCAAGAGCAACGTGGGCAAAATCCTTCGCCGCGAACTGCGTGATGAGAAAAAGACGCCAGCCTGATTGAGCCCGTGTGCCGATAAGAAAACGCCCGCGAATGCGGGCGTTTTCATTTCTGATTTGGCAAGGCACCGGGCCGTGGAGATCAGCCGCGATCAGTCGTGCCACATCTCCAGAATGTCGGCGTAACCACCCAGCAGATTCCACAACGGCACCTGCTTGTCCTCAGGAATGCGTGTGTAGGCGAACCCCAGATGCCGCTCGGAGATGCGCGCCACCTGCGCCTCCAGATGAATATGCAGGTCGTGGCCGAAAATCATATCGAGAATCCAGCTCTGCCCCTGCTCACCGTGCCAGCCCAACGGACGGCGCAGCAACACGCCGGTCGCGGAGATATCCACCAGCTCCGTAGGATGCGACTCGTCGCCACGGCTCATCAGCACCGTCGTTTCGATACGCATGCGCGCGGGGCGCAGCTGCTCCGGGTCGACCCCGCTCCTGGCTTTGTCTTCCGCCTTGCTCATCCTGCTCTTTCTCCCCGCGTCACGCGCCACTCGGCGCCGACTGCTTCATCCTGAAGAACACTGCCTCATCGACCGATGTGGAGCGCCTCCTTCCAACTTCAATCCTGCTGCCGCGTCTTCAACACGCCTGCGCGGACCAGGCTCCCCGTCCCAAACCGCGAATTGATTCGATCCTGCAATTGATCCGCTACACGCTGTTCCGGCGTGACATCGAACAGATCCTGCTGCGGCTTGACCGCAAATCCCGACAAATTGACGCCCAACAAGCGCAGGCGTGGCCGCTGTTGAGACTTCCACCAGGCATTAAGCAAGCCTCGTGCCAGCCCATAGAGCTCGCTTGCGGACGCGCTTGGCGATGGCAACTGCGCTTGCCGGGTATGCGTCACAAAGGGAGGCTCACGAAGCTTCACTGTCACCGTGCGGCCCTGCAAACCCCGCTGTCGCGCCCTTGCCGCAATACGCTCGCAATGCCTCAACAACCATGCCTCAGCCATGGTCAGCTCGGCCAGGTCCACGTCGAAGGTGTGTTCTGCACCGATAGATTGCTCCGCCTGCTCGGGCTCGACGCTGCGCTCGTCCTCACCCCGCGCCAGCGCCTGCAAGGCACCGGCCTGACGTCCTAGCGCACTCGCCAGACGCGCCGTGTCACATGCTGCCAATTCACCCATGGTCCGGATACCCAATCGGTGCAGGGCCTGTTCCGTCACCTTGCCCACGGTCCAGAGGCGGCCCACCGGCAAGGGCGCCAGCTCCGCCGCCGCACGGTCGGAGGCGATGCGTCGGAACCCATCCGGCTTGGATATCTCGCTGGCAAGCTTCGCCAGCAGCTTATTGGGCCCCATACCCACAGAAGCGTTAAGCCCGGTGCGCTCTCGAATGACCTCTTTGATCCGCCAGCCCATGGTTTCCACCGACCCCAGCAAGCGCTGGCTGGCGGTGACATCAAGAAACGCCTCGTCCAGCGAAAGCCCTTCGACCAGGGGCGTCACTTCATGGAAAATCTCGAACACTTGGCAGGAAACTTCTTCATAACGCGTCAGATCTGGCCACAGATAGGCGCCATCGGGACAAAGCCGGCGCGCTTGCGCCGTAGGCATAGCTGACCGCACGCCAAAGCGCCGGGCCTCGTAACTGCAGGTCGACACCACCCCGCGAGGCCCCAGGCCAGCCACGATCACCGGCAGCCCCCGCAGCTCGGGGCGGTCGCGCTGCTCCACGGACGCATAGAATGCGTCCATGTCGACGTGGATGATGGCGCGTTCATCGGGAAGCATGCGGCCGCTATTTTGCCGTGCCACGCGCATCGGGTGTACTGGACTTGCCCGGCGTCAGCGGCTAATCTTGGAGTCGCCAGGGTCACTAGGGTGCGCGCACGATCGGCCAGATCGACCGCTACGGCACCCGTCCCGATGCACTCAGCCGACCGATTGAGAAGCCAGTGACGCAAGTGTCGTCACGTTATGGCTCGCGTCTATTGTCGTGGTTCAGACACGCAAGAGACGCTCAAGGGTCGCTCATGGCCAGCCTGATCGAAACGCCGAACGCGCGATTTCATCATGCATGCCCGTGACGGTGACGCCATGCGCACTGGCTAGGCATCGCGTAAGTCAGCTTCAACGGATCACGCCTCTGGGCCATGATCCGGTCGGGACATTCGTCGAGCGAATGCCGGGTGGGATAAACCGTTTCCTAACGTGTTAAACGCAGAGCTAAGCCGTCGTGGACGGCCCAACGACATGTATTGATGAGCACTGAGCCAGTCGAGCCTCAGGCGGTCCCCGCACCGCAAGACGCATTTGCGTCGGTACCTCAACAGCAGGAAATGCCGCTGGCCATCGTGCGCGGCGAACCGATGTTGCAGATGCCGCAGGACCTGTACATCCCACCGGATGCGCTCGAGGTTATCCTCGAAGCATTCGAAGGGCCGCTCGACCTGTTGCTGTACCTGATTCGCCGGCAAAACCTGGACATCCTGGACATCCCTGTCGCCGAGATCACCCGGCAGTACATGGACTACATTGAGATGATGCGCGATGTAATGCGCCTGGAGCTGGCCGCTGAGTACCTGCTGATGGCGGCTATTCTCGGCGAGATCAAATCGCGTTTGCTGTTGCCCCGGCCTCCCGCCGAGGAAGGCGTGGAAGAGGATCCCCGCGCCGAACTGATCCGACGCCTGCAGGAGTACGAACGCTTCAAGAAGGCAGCGGAAGATATCGACGCCATGCCCCGCATGGAGCGCGATTTCGCCCCCGCCCACGCAGAAACAGGCGAGCGCAATGTAATCAAGCTGCCGCCGCCGCTTGATCTGAAGGAACTGCTGCTGGCGCTGAAAGACGTTATGCGCCGCGCCGAATTGTTTGGCCATCACGCCATCAAGCGTGAGGCGCTGAGTGTTCGACAGCGTATGGGCGAGTTGCTGGGCCGACTGACCAGCGATCGAAATTTCCAGCGCTTCGAGACACTGTTTGACATTACCGAAGGCCGCCTGGGCGTAGTCGTCACCTTCCTGTCCGTGCTGGAGCTGGCCAAGGAAATGCTGGTGGAGATCGTGCAGGAAGAACCACTGGGACCGATTTACGTCAGGGCTAAGGTCGTTAGCGCCGAAGAAGGCGCGGAAGATTTGTTCGCCGACGACGAGCGGGCCACTGCTGCTGAATAAGCAGCCCGGCCTGAACTATTCACCGAAGCATCGCATCCCATCCGAGGCTATGCAGATCGAACAACTCAAACCCATCATCGAGGCTGCGCTGCTGGCATCCACCCAGCCGATGACTGTGCCTCAGCTGCTGGAACTGTTCGGCGAAGAGGACGAGGTCGGCCGCGAGGAGATCGCCAAGACCCTCGAGGCCCTGGCGGAAGACTGCGCCCACCGTGGCGTCGAGTTGCGCGAAGTGGGCTCGGGCTTCCGTTATCAGGTGAAGCAGAACGTGCATCCGTGGATTTCGCGGATGTGGACCGAGAAGCCCAGCCGTTACTCGCGCGCCCTGCTGGAAACCCTGGCGCTGATCGCCTACCGGCAACCGATTACCCGCCCGGAGATCGAACAGATCCGCGGTGTGGTGGTGTCCTCCAACATCATCAAGACGATGGAAGAGCGCGAATGGATCCGCGTGGTGGGCTATCGCGACGTGCCCGGCAAGCCCGCGCTGTTCGGCACTACCCGCGCCTTTCTCGACTACTTCAATTTGAAATCGCTGGACGAACTGCCTCCCCTGTCGGAAATCCGCGACATGGAAGACCCGCAGATGAGCATTGCGCCGGAACCGCTGCCAGTCCACGTGGCGCGTGACCTGCCGATCGATCCAGACGAAGAAGACGAAACCCTGGTGGTTGCCGGCGAAGAAACCGAAGTCGACGTCACCGAACCCACCGGGAATGATGCCCCGGTGAATGGCGAAACGGAGAACAACGCCTCCGACGCCGTTGAAGAACCTCATCACGAAACACCTGAGGCGATAGAAGTCGCCACCACCGAACCCGACGCTGCCATGCACGTCGAGGTCCTTTCTGACACTGCCGACGAGGCAGCGACCCACGCGGACGCCGACCAAGGCGACGCCACGCAAGACACCGAGGAGTACCGCGCATGACTGCGCCCCAGAAATCCGTTTTGACCCTCAAGCGCGCACCGCGCGACGAAAGCACCCCCGCCATCGAGGAGCGCCTGCACAAGGTGCTCGCCAACGCCGGCCTCGGCTCGCGTCGCATGCTCGAACAGCGCATCCAGGCCGGCGAGGTGGAACTCAATGGCACACCCGCCACCATCGGCGCCAGCGTGCACGCGGGCGATCGCGTGGTGCTGGATGGCAAGCAGTTCATCGTTGCCACCGATAACCGCGATGAAACCGAAGTATTGGTCTATCACAAGCCGGAAGGCGTGGTGACCACGCGCGAAGACCCCGAAGGCCGCCCCACCGTGTTCGAACAGCTGCCGCGCCTGAAGGGTGCGCGCTGGGTCGCCGTGGGTCGCCTTGATATCAACACCACCGGTCTGCTGCTGCTTACCACCGATGGCGAACTCGCCAACGCGCTGATGCACCCCAAGAGCGGGCTCGAGCGCGAATACCTGTGCCGCGTGCACGGCGAAGTGCCCGATGAAATCATCGAAAAGCTCAAGGCTGGCGTGGAGCTGGAAGACGGCCCCGCCCGCTTCGACGAAATTGCAGTAATCAGCCGCGGCGGCAGCCACAGCTGGTTCCGCGTGGTGATCCGCGAAGGCCGCAACCGCGAAGTGCGTCGACTGTGGGACTCCCAGGGCTTCCTGGTGAGCCGCCTCAAGCGTATCCGCTACGGCAGCGTTGAACTGCCGCGCGCACTGCGCCGTGGCGACTGCGAGTCGCTGGGCGAGGAAACCGTCAAGGAACTGCGCAAGACCACCGGCCTCGGTGCACCGCAGCCGGTACTCACGCTGAGTCCGGTGCTGCACCAGCGCCGCGCACCGCGCAATGTCACCGAGTACCGCCCTGCAGGTGGCGCAAGCGGCTCCTACAGCGCCGGCTACCAGGACGAAGCGCGCGAACTGCGTGCCTATGACCGCATTCGTGAAGAACCCGCTCGCGGCAAGCAGCAGCGTCGTCGGCCGGGCAAGGAAGTGAACGGCAACGTTGCCCGCCCGGAACGCGCGGGTGGCGGTGGCGGGATGCAGCGCAAGAACCGTCGCGGTGTGGCGCCGGGCCAGGAGCTGCCATCGGTGCGCACCTGGTTCGCCGGTGAATCACGCGAAGGCGGAGCCGCTGGCGGTCGTGGTGGCCCGGCGGGCAACCGTCGCGGCCCGGCTGCAGGTGCCCGTAGTGGCACCCCGGGCGGCGGCAAGCCGTTCGGCAACCGTGCCGGAGGAGCGGAAGGACGCAGTGGCAATCCCTATGGTGGCTTTGGCGGTGGCGCCGGCGGCAACCGCGGTGGCAAGCCCAGTGGCCGTCCGGGTGCTGGCCAGGGTGGCCAGGGTGGTCGTCCGCAGGGCCGTGGTGGTAATCGTCCGCAGGGCGGTACCGGTGGTGGCCGTCCCCAGGGTGGTGGTCGTCCGCATGGCGGCGGCGGTGGTGGCCGTGGTGGCAACCGCTCGGGTAACCGTTGAGCAAGGCGAACGCCGTGGCTGTCCGCATCTATCACAACAGCCGCTGCTCCAAATCGCGCGCCACGCTGGCGCTGCTGGAGGAGCGCGGCATGGTGTGCGACGTCGTCAATTACCTGGATACGCCGCCCAGCACCGTCGAGCTAGCGCAGCTGCTCGACATGCTCGGCATGACTCCGCGTGAACTGATGCGCAAGAACGAGGCCGAGTACACCGAACTCGGCCTCGACGATCCGTCGCTCGACGACACCGCATTGATCGCGGCCATGGCGAGCCACCCTCGCCTGATCGAACGTCCTATCGTGGTATCGAACGGCAAGGCCGCTATTGGGCGTCCACCGGAAGCCGTGCTGTCTATTCTGTGAGCCAACGAATCCTTGCCCGCAGGCAAGGATTCGCAGTGGTCGCGCCTCAACTCTCCTCGTCTTCCTCATCCGGCACATAGACCAGCAGATCAGCGGGCTGGCACGCGAGGAATTCGCAGATCTTGCTCAGCGTTTCGAAACGCACACCACGCACGTGGCCTGACTTGAGCAAGGACAAGTTGGATTCGGTGATACCCACAAACTCGGCAAGTTCGCGCGAGCGCACCTTGCGCATCGCCAGCATGACGTCGAGTCGAACGACAATCGCCATCAGTACCTCAAACGATCGAGCGCCGGTCATCTTCCAGCTGCGCCGCCTGATCAAACAGGCGCGCCACGAAGAAGAACACCGCCGCAGGCAATATCGACAGCAAGTCGTCGCCGCTGAATTCCAGACTTGCCGAATGTGCGCCCGATTGCGAAGCCAGCCAGAGCGAAGCGGCTGCCGGCAATAGCACCCGAAGCACGGCGGCGATCATCAGCAAGCCCGCAAAATGCCGGAAATGTTTCGTCACCGCGCTCGAAAACAGCGACTCGGGGCGAACGCGACCGAGCATACGCGCCAGTTCCACCAGCGCAGCGCACGTCACTACCGCCAGCACTGCCGCCATAAGTGCGGCCCATCCGCGAGGCAAGCCTCCGGTGGACAAGATTGCGGCCACCCCGCCTTGCGGACCGTCATTGCCCCAGATGCCCGCCGCCGTGACCACGAGGCAGGCCAACGCAGCCAGCCAAGCCCCTATCGCCAGCCGACGCGCCGCCCGTGCCACAAGTAATGCTGTTGCATGATATTTTTTTTCTGTATTACGATAATTTTTATCCGTCATACAGGCAGCCTATCATGAAACTTCAACGACTAGCCCTATTCCTTCCCCTCACCCTTGTCGCCATCTGCGCGGACCCGGCCGTAGCCGCAGGCAACTCGCCAACATCGCGCGCCCTCTCGCGCCAGCAAGCGGAAGACAGTCTGCGCAACGCTGCGGAAGGCGAAGTCTTTGCGCTGGTGGACTCACTTCCACGCATGAAGGACCCTGATCTTGCGTTACTGGCACAGGCACGGCTGGCAGCCACGCAACTGGATGCCGAAGAGGCTCGCCGATGGGTTAACCGCTACCTCGCCGGCGGCACCCGCTCACCTGCAGAACGTGCGCTGGCCTGGCCCATCGTGGCCGATGCCAGTTTTGCCGACGGGAATTACCAGCAGGCCGCCGATGCGGCACACGCATGGGAAAAGGCACTGGCCGAAGAAGGCGCCAACGCTGACGACCGCGCTGACGCACTCCAGATGGCTACGGTCGCCGAACAGTTCGCCGCGGCGCCGAAGCAACTGGTGCAGGCTTACGCGCCAAAACCAGAAAATGTCATTCGCGACAAAGTTGGCCTGCCCCGTTCCATCATGATGATCAATGGCAAGCCGCAGGAGGCGGTGCTCGATACCGGTGCCAATCTGTCCACGGTGTCACTGTCTACCGCGCATAAGCTGGGCTTACGCCTGCTCGACGGCACCGCCAGCGTCGGGAGCGCCAGTCGGCAAGCGGTAGTTTCACGGATCGGTATCGCTGATCACCTCGAATTCGCAGGCCTATCGTTGAACCATGTGGCCTTTCTGGTACTCGACGACGATCAGCTGAGTATGCCGGTGCCGGGTGGTTACCAGATCGATGCCATCCTCGGCTTCCCCGTGCTGCGCCAACTTCAGCGTCTCGAATTCACCCGTGATGGCAAACTGCTGCCGTCGCGCAGCAATGCCGCTACCGCCGTCGTCGGCAATCTACGCATGGTTGGAAGCGATCTCTACGTGAATGTCTTGCTCAATGACATCCCGGTCGCCATGCACTTGGATAGCGGTGGAGCGCGCTCTGCCCTCTCGTCACGCTTCGCTACGGAACATCCGGCCCTGATCAAGGGATTAAAGACGACGAAAGAACACATCGCGGGCGCGGGTGGCTCCCGGCCAAGCGAGTCGGCCCTATGGCCACGGGTAAACGTGCGCATTGGCGATCAACAAACCGAGCTGCCTACGATGACGATTTCCCTGAATGATGCAGGCAACGTCAAAGACCCGAACGTGCTCGGTGGCGATATTCTGCAAGCCTTCGATCACTGGACGATCGATTTCCAGCGCATGCAGTTCGAAGTGGGTAAGCCGTTGACTAAACCAACAACCCAACCGCGCGCGGAATGACCACGCGCGGTTTGAATAAGTCATCCCACATCGAGCGTAAAGCTGTCCGCGTCCATCCATGCGGGAAAACGCTCGCGATGCGCAAGCAACGGTGCAGGATCGACCTTCACCGTCACCACCTGCTCTTGCGGCCCCAGCTCCACCAATGGTTCGCCCACGGGATCGAGCACGGCGCTGTCACCGGCATAGGGCAGATCGTTACCGTCCACACCCACGCGATTCAGCCCCACCACATAACTAAGGTTTTCGATGGCGCGCGCACGCAACAGCGTGCGCCACGGCTGCCGACGCGGCGCCGGCCAATTGGCCACGAACAAGGCCAGGTCGTAATCCATACCGCCCGTCGCGTCCTCGCGGCGCCCGTTGCGTAGCCACACCGGGAAACGCAAGTCGTAACAGACCTGCGGCAGGATGCGCCAACCCTTGAGTTCCACGATAAGGCGCTCGTTGCCGCCACCGTAACGCGTATGCTCACCCGCCATGCGGAACAGATGACGCTTGTCGTACTGGGCGAAGCTGCCGTCCGGGCGCGCCCAGATCAAGCGGTTGTAAACCGTCTCGCCCTCACGGATCGCCAGGCTACCGCACAACACGGCGCCGACCTCCTGTGCCAGCGCACGCATCCACGCCACGCCCTCACCGTCCATCGTCTCAGCACTGGCAAGCGTGTCGTTGCTGAAGCCGGAAAGAAAGGTTTCCGGCAACACGACGAGATCCGTCTGCCCCGCCACACGACGCACCAGTTCGCCGTAGTACTCTCGATTGGCGGGCGCGTCATGCCAGCGCGTTGCGCCCTGGACCAGGCTTACCCTCAAAGCTTGCATAGACGCTCCGCGGCGGCATCCATCGTGGCGTCGCTCTTGGCAAAGCACAGCCGCAACAGATGCGTGCCAGGCGCCTTCTCGTAGAACGGCGTGAGCGGAATCGCTGCCACGCCCCCTTCCTTCACCATCCACTCGCAGAACGAAACGTCGTCCTTGTCGCTGATGGCGGAATAATCGACCAGTTGGAAATAGCCGCCCGGCACGTCAAGCAATTTGAAGCGTGAGGGCTTGATGAGCTCCCGGAAACGGTCGCGCTTGGCTTGGTAGAAGGCCGGCAGCTCCAGGTAATGCTCCGGCGTGCTTGCCATGAACTCGGCAAAGGCCACCTGCGCGGGATGGAAGGTGCAGAACGTGAGGTACTGGTGCACCTTGCGGAACTCTGCACTGAGCGCTGCTGGCGCCACCGCATAACCCAGCTTCCAGCCGGTGCAATGATAGGTCTTGCCGAACGAGGACACGACGAAGCTTCGGGCCGCCAGCTCTGCATGGCGCAGCACACTCTGATGCTGCTCGCTGTCGTACACGATGTGCTCGTACACCTCGTCCGACAGCACGACGATCTCGGTATCGCGAACGATCGCCGCCAGTTCGTCCAGATCCGCTGCGGACAGCACCGCACCCGTCGGGTTGTGCGGGCTGTTGATAAGGATCATGCGCGTCTTCGGCGTGACTGCGTCACGCACGCGCTGCCAGTCAACAGCGAAGTTCGGGGCCTGCAGTGGAATATGTACAGCACGCGCCCCCTGCAACTCGATGGCGGGCTCGTAACTGTCGTACGCGGGATCGAACACGATCACCTCGTCGCCTGCCCGCACCACGGCGGCGATAGCGGCGAACAAGGCCTCGGTAGCACCCGACGTTACGGTCACTTCCGTGTCAGCGCTCAGCTTGTGACCGTACAAGCGCTCCGTCTTCAGTGCGATCTGCTCGCGCAGGGTAGGCAGGCCGATACCCGGTGCATACTGATTACGTCCTTCAGCCATGGCGCGCGTGATCGCGTCGCGCAGTGGCTGCGGTGGCTCGAAGTCCGGAAAGCCCTGCCCCAGGTTCACCGCTTTGTGTTCCACCGCCAACTGGCTCATGACGCTGAAGATGGTGGTGCCGACTTTCGGAAGCTTGGTTTCGATCTGCATGGTCCGGATGTCTGGAAGGCTAAACGTTGATCCTAACACGGCGCTCATTGCGAGCCAGTGTTAGAGGTACTTTCCGCACTGGGCATGATTCTCGCGCACCGTATTGGGCAGCTTTTCCGCCAGGAAATCCACAAAGGCGCGCACACCGGGCAACAGGCCGCGCCGACTGGGATAGACAAAGTGCATGGTGCCCTGGGGCACGCTCCAGTCAGGCAGAACAACCTCAAGCTCACCGCGCCCAATAGCTGGTCCGCAGACAAATTCAGGCAGCAGCGTCACACCAATACCGCTCTTGCAACTTTGCAGCAACGCGTTGAAGTCGCCGCAAATCAGGCGCGGCTGGATATCCACGATGACGCGCTCGCCTTCTTTGTCGAGCAGCTCCCAACTCTGCGCGCCTTCATGCTCATGGTTGCTGAGCGCTGGCAACTGCGAAACATCGGAAGGCTCCTTGGGCCGGCCAAAGCGATTGAGCAGCTCGGGGCTGGCCACCAGCAGGACGTTGGACTGGCCGAAGGTGCGCACGACAAGTGTCGCGTCCGTATCGAGCTTGCTGCGCACGCGAATGGCAACGTCGAAGCCTTCACCAATGACGTCTACGCGACGGTCTGTCGCCTGCAGACGTACCTGCATCTTCGGGTGCTGCGCCAGGAACTCGGGGAGAATGTGGCCCACCACGGTCTGCACCAACGACACCGGGCAACTGACACGCACCACGCCACGCGGCTCGGAACGCACCTCCTCCACCGCCTCCTGCGCGGCGCGCGCCTCTTCCAGCACGGCGCGGCAGTGGCCGTAGAACCGTTCACCCACCTCGGTAACGACGAAGCGGCGCGTGGTCCGCTGGAGCAGGCGCACGCCAAGGCGTTCCTCCAGTTGGGCGATGCGCTTGCTCAAACGCGATTTGGGGATACCCAGGGCACGCCCGGCGGACGAAAACCCGCCGTGCTCAACGACCGCAGCAAAGAAGTACAGATCGTTGAGATCCTGCAAGGCGCCATCCAGCACGGTCATCGCTGTTTCCTTATTGGAACAATACGTTCAACTTTACCCGACTTATCAGCCGATTGTCCGAAGAATACCTTAGTCACGTCGCCGGTCGACCCGGCCCGTTAACTGAGGAAATACCATGAAACTGCTGCATCTCGACGCCAGCGCCCTGGGTAGCCACTCCGTTTCGCGCGGTCTGACCGCTGCCATCGTAGCCGAACTTACCCAGAACAACCCCGGTACGGAGGTCATCTACCACGATCTGGCCGCCAACCCGCTCCCCCATTGGACCCCGGTGGCTGACGCCAGCGACCCGGCCGCCGTGTTGGGCAGCCAGATGATTGAGGAGTTCCTGGCCGCTGACGTGGTGGTCATCGGCGCCCCGATGTACAACTTCAGCATCCCGAGCCAGCTCAAGGCATGGATCGACCGCGTCGCCGTCGCCGGCAAGTCGTTCCGCTACACCGCCAATGGCCCCGAGGGCCTGGCTGGTGGCAAGCGCCTGATCATTGTGTCGTCGCGTGGCGGTGTTTATAGCCAGGGCAGCGCGGCCCAGCCGATGGACTTCCAGGAAACCTATTTGCGCGCCATCTTTGGCTTCCTCGGCGTCACTGACATCGAGTTCGTCCGCGCCGAAGGCGTCAACCTTGGCGAAGACAACAAGGTCGAATCGCTGAAGTCCGCTCACGCCTCGATTGGCACGGTCATTCGCAAAGCCGCTTAAGCCGCGCCAGCAACACCGTCCCCCCGCAAACGCCGCACCTCAAGGTGCGGCGTTTGTCGTTTCGGCACGATACGCGGCCATGTCGCCGCCACTGCCGCTCCACGGTTAGAGCACGATGACCTGCATGAGCATTCCATCGACGCGATCGGATGCAATGTCGGCAAGCCTGGACGGTTGATGAGTACGACGTCTATGTACCGGCGACAGACAAAAGTTTCCTGCGTTCGCTGCGCCGAGGCTCTACGCACAAGCCGCGCATCCGATACCCAAGGCGCCCCTACGCCCCGGATCGCGGTGGTTTTATGCCGCCTGCTCCAGCGACGGCTTGGGACGGGCGTACTGAGCCAAGCGAATCGCGCCCTCCGTTCCGGGCATTTCAACGCAGACGGAGCGCCCTGAGCGCAGATGCTCGTCGCGTGCAACTTCACGAGCGAGCTTGATGGCGGCGCCAAGCCGGAGATCATTGAACAGAGAAAAGCCTAAACGACAGACACACCAAGAACCGTCAGGACATTGCTTCAGCGAATAGGTGACCATGATGTGGCCCTTAGGGGAAAGAGAGTCCTTCCATCAGCGGATCACGTCATTTTTTAACGACGCGACTTATCCATCAAAGACTAAAAGAGCATGCCTTTGTTACACCAACACGCCTATCGGAAGTGCTCCTGACATTGCGTAGGAAAGCGACTACGACAATAGGAATAGGCACGGCCTACGACCTGTTTCACAACAGATACACGTGCGCTTGCTGTCCGTGAACACAAGGGTATCCGTCGATGAATAACAGGCGCTTTGCACATCGGTACGTCACCTGTCATTAACCGCCCACTCGTCAGTTTCGAAACCCCATCGTCGAGGAGTGGTGCTGATGACAGATGGTATGCGAGAGCCACATCTTTCACCGTACGAGGCGTTCAACGAACTGTTGCGACTCTACCGACAGCTCGAACGGGAGAACGAGCTTCTTCGCGGCCAATTGCGACGGCACTCTGCAGGTGAGCTGCAGATCCGCGAAACCGAGCGCAAAATGGCGGAGATTCATGGCGCTCCACCGTCGGCGACACCTGACCGCCTGATGAGCCTTCTGGCCGCGTGGCCCGACGAGCAAAGCGCCCATCCAGGGGAAGAGGAGAGCGTCAACCATGACCATCACCCCAGCCGCTGATCCGGTCATCACTCATCCCGAACGGTTGGTGTTTCCTGCCGACGACATCACCAAGCTGGACGTTGCCGACTACTACCAAACCGTCATGTCTCGCTTTCTCCCGGGCATTGCGGGTCGTCCTACGTCGGTCTATCGCTTTCCTGAAGGCACGACCAAACCGGGCTTTTTCCAGAAGCACCCTATGCGCGGGCTACGCCACGTAGAACACATTGCGTTGCGCGAAGAAAACGGCGCCATGGGGGACTACATCTGCCCTAATGATGCTAGTGCCGTCATCGAGTTGGTGCAGTATGGCGTCATCGAATTTCATCCCTGGGCGTCGCGAGCGATCGCGCTTGAAGAGCCAGACTATCTTGTCTTCGATCTTGACCCTGGCGATGGCGTATCGTGGCCTGAGATAACCGAGGCAGCCCGATGGATACGAGGGCGTCTCGAGGAAGCTTCTCTCAAGAGCTTCGTGCGAACGACAGGTGGTAAGGGACTGCACGTTGTCGTGCCTCTCCACACATCCTGCCACTGGGACGATGCATACCGGTTTAGCCACGCGTTTGCCCATAGCATGGCGGACGAACAGCCTGGCGCCTTCACTGCAAAAGCAAACAAGGCCGGGCGTAAAGGGCGCATCTTCATCGACTATCTGCGCAATACACGGGGTGCCACGAGCGTAGCGTCGTGGTCCGTGCGCGCACGTCCCGGCGCCCCCGTCGCCATGCCCTTGCGATGGCAAGACCTCGCCCGCTGCACCAGCGGCCATGCGTTTGACATTCGATCCGCGCGGCGACGCCTGTCGCGTTTGCGCAGCAGTCCTTGGGAAGGTTTCGCCACGATGCGTCAAAGCCTGCACAAGCCCATGCGCATATATGGGTCGTCGAAGGCTTAGCTCCCGGTACCCCCCGACACCGTCTGATTGCCCATAAGCAGATCGATCCGACCCAGCGCAGGGGAGAGAAAGTAGCCACCCTTCAAGACATGACGAACAGCATCGATGAGCTCTTCGCCTGCCGCCGCCTTCAACACATACCCCTTCCCAACGGACAGAGCGGAACGCGCCAGCACGGGGTCATCGTGAACCGTGATAAAGACCACGGGTACATCCGGCCAATCCGCCAGAATCGCTCGCGCAGCCTGTATGCCATCCATACCCGGCATACTGATATCGGTTACCACCACGTTGGGCCGCAACCGACGCACCGCTTTGATCAGGGCTTCGCCATGGCTCACGACAGCGAGCACATCAAATGCCTCACCGAGCAACCCTCTCAGTTGTTCGGCGATGGTCGTGTGATCCTCAGCCAGTACGAGAGTGGCTCGTGTCATGCTGGTCCCCATGCATGGTCACGCATCGGTTGCAGCATCTTCCAACGCAAACACTTCCGCCACAGAAAGAAAACCAAGTCACCGCTAAGTAAAAGTACCGGCAACACGCCCTATGGTCGCGTGCTCTTACCGCGGCTCAGAACAACAGGCCGAGATCCTCAGCGCGTCGCACCAACTCGAGTGTGGAATGCACGCCAAGTACCTGCATCATGGTGTACTTGTGCGCTTCGACGGTTCTCACCGACAACCCAAGCTGCAACGCAATCTGCTTGGATCGCAGGCCCGAGCCCACCAGACGAAGCACCTGCAACTGCTTGGCGGTGAGATTGCGCATATCCGCCATTTGACCGCTTATGTAGCGAGCGCCGAGCGCAGGCGTCACATAAGTGCCGCCGGACATAACCTGTTGCGCCGCATTGCGCAGGTCCTCGCCCGCCGAATTCTTGAGAATGTAGCCACGTGCGCCAGCACGAAGCGCCGCTACCGCCAACGCGGGCTCCATATGCATGGTCAAAAACACGAACGGTGTTTCCACCCCTTCTTTGCGCAACCGCTTGAGAGCGTCCATCCCATTGCAGCGCGGCATATTGATATCCGCCACAACAAGGTCTGGCTGCAAACGCTGTACCGCATCGATCAGCTCCTCGCCATCCGAAACGATATCGAGCAGATCAAAATCCTCGTCGAGGATATGTTGTACACCCTCGGCCACCATACGATGATCATCAGCGATGATCAGTTTCGGCTTCAAGCCGACACGTGGACTTCTAACGGTATTTGTATGCATAGTTCAGTCCCTTTTCCAAGAGTTGATTGCAGTCGATAACTGCCACCGAGCAGCTTTGTTCGCTCGTCGATGCTCATTAATCCAAGCCCTCGACTCCCCTTCCCTTCCGTGACAAATCCCTTGCCGTTGTCTGCAATGGTGAGGTCTACCCGGTGATGCTCGACCTGCAACGCCACTTCGATGCGCCTTGCCTCGGCATGCCGCAAAGCATTACCAAGTGCCTCCTGCGTGACGCGGTACAGGCAGAGAGCCACATCCTCTGGGAGATCCTTCGCTTGCGGCGATACGCGCAGTTCGATGACGGGTCCGCTACGGTGACGAAGGTT
>NZ_JAELTQ010000528.1 GCF_016428905.1 Dyella sp. ASV24
TCAGCCCGGGCCCGGTGTCCAGGCGGCCGGCAGACCCAGGGCCTCCTTCGACAGGGCACCGGTACCTCGCGGCGTCGAAGCCGGCGTCGGCACCAAGGCCGGCCAGGGTGCGCCCTCATATAGATGCTGTCTCTTATACACATCTGACGCTGCCGACGAAGCTGGAATGGTGGGGGTGTGGGTGGGGGGGGGGGGGGGGGGGGGGGGGGGGGGGGGGGGGGGGGGGGGGGGGGGGGGGGGGGGGGGGGGGGGGGGGGGGGGGGGGGGGGGGGGGGGGGGGGGGGGGGGGGGGGGGGGGGGG
>NZ_JAELTQ010000529.1 GCF_016428905.1 Dyella sp. ASV24
CCCCCCCCCCCCCCCCCCCCCCCCCCCCCCCCCCCCCCCCCCCCCCCCCCCCCCCCCCCCCCCCCCCCCCCCCCCCCCCCCCCCCCCCCCCCCCCCCCCCCCCTTCTCAAGCAGAAGACGGCATACGCGATGGCCTGTCCTGTCTCGTGGGCTCGGAGATGTGTATAAGAGACAGCCATTATTCCCCCCATTCAAAACCATGGGTTTCCAATCATGGATACGCTGGCGAGCATGGCGATGTTCGTGCGGGTGGTGGATACCGGCAGTTTTGCTGCCGCCGCCGAGGCGAGCGGTGTGTCCC
>NZ_JAELTQ010000530.1 GCF_016428905.1 Dyella sp. ASV24
TACACATCTGACGCGCGTAGTGAAGCGCGACCTCTTGCTCGTCATTCCGGCGCAGGCCGGAATCCAGCTGCGGCAACGCTCGATTTTCGTGAAAGCGCTCAGTCACTCATCTCGCGAAGACTAAGGGCTGTCTCTTATACACATCTGACGCTGCCGACGAAGCTGGAATGGTGTGGGTGTGGGGGGGGGGGGGGGGGGTGGAGGGGGGGGGGGGGGGGGGGGGGGGGGGGGGGGGGGGGGGGGGGGGGGGGGGGGGGGGGGGGGGGGGGGGGGGGGGGGGGGGGGGGGGGGGGGGGGGGGG
>NZ_JAELTQ010000531.1 GCF_016428905.1 Dyella sp. ASV24
TACGCAGCGGGCGTTTCGATCGTCTGCCGACGCTCGAGTCACTTTTCTTTTGCTGGCCCAAAAGAAAAGTAACCCAAAGAAAATGGCCGTAAGGCCAACGCCCGCAGCATTTCGATGGGATAAGCCCTGTCTCTTATACACATCTGACGCTGCCGACGAAGCTGGAATGGTGGTGGTGGGGGGGGGGGGGGGGGGGGGGGGGAGGGGGGGGGGGGGGGGGGGGGGGGGGGGGGGGGGGGGGGGGGGGGGGGGGGGGGGGGGGGGGGGGGGGGGGGGGGGGGGGGGGGGGGGGGGGGGGGGG
>NZ_JAELTQ010000532.1 GCF_016428905.1 Dyella sp. ASV24
TCGAAAACTATGATCCGGACTGCACAAATGTATGCCGAGATGCGCGACGCGAGGCGCTACGGCGCCCAGGTACCATGCAATATCACCGTCGATTTCCCTGCCGTGATGGAACGAGTCAGGCGCATACCTGTCTCTTATACACATCTGACGCTGCCGACGAAGCTGGAATGGTGTGGGTGGGGGGGGGGGGGGGGGGGGGTGGGGGGGGGGGGGGGGGGGGGGGGGGGGGGGGGGGGGGGGGGGGGGGGGGGGGGGGGGGGGGGGGGGGGGGGGGGGGGGGGGGGGGGGGGGGGGGGGGGGG
>NZ_JAELTQ010000533.1 GCF_016428905.1 Dyella sp. ASV24
CCCCCCCCCCCCCCCCCCCCCCCCCCCCCCCCCCCCCCCCCCCCCCCCCCCCCCCCCCCCCCCCCCCCCCCCCCCCCCCCCCCCCCCCCCCCCCCCCCCTCCCCCCCCCCCCCCCCCCCCCCCACCCCCACCATTCCAGCTTCGTCGGCAGCGTCAGATGTGTATAAGAGACAGGGGCGTATCCACACGCGCGTCGCGTGGGTGACCTGCTGTTCCTTTCCGGCGTAGGTCCGCGCACGCCTGGCAGCAATGTCATTCCCGGCAACGTCTACGACAGTGAAGGCAAACTCGTCGGCTACG
>NZ_JAELTQ010000534.1 GCF_016428905.1 Dyella sp. ASV24
CTCCGGCCCGTAACGACCCACGATGCGATCACCCGTCAGGCGTCCCGTGGCCATCGCCACGGAGAAACAGGCATAGCCAAATCCTGCAGATGCTGGCGAAACGCCGCGGAAGTCGCGCAGGAACACCTGTCTCTTATACACATCTGACGCTGCCGACGAAGCTGGAATGGTGGGGGTGGCGGGGGGGGGGGGGGGGGGGGGGGGGGGGGGGGGGGGGGGGGGGGGGGGGGGGGGGGGGGGGGGGGGGGGGGGGGGGGGGGGGGGGGGGGGGGGGGGGGGGGGGGGGGGGGGGGGGGGGGG
>NZ_JAELTQ010000536.1 GCF_016428905.1 Dyella sp. ASV24
GCTTCCAGTCCCGCGGCCCACAGATGGCCATCGTGGTCGAACATCAGCGCCGAGATGCCGTTGTTGAACAGCGATTTGGGATCGCCCGCCACATGGCGGAACACTTTGAAGCCCACACCGTCGTACCTGTCTCTTATACACATCTGACGCTGCCGACGAAGCTGGAATGGTGGTGTTGTGGGGGGGGGGGGGGGGGGGGGGGGGGGGGGGGGGGGGGGGGGGGGGGGGGGGGGGGGGGGGGGGGGGGGGGGGGGGGGGGGGGGGGGGGGGGGGGGGGGGGGGGGGGGGGGGGGGGGGGGG
>NZ_JAELTQ010000537.1 GCF_016428905.1 Dyella sp. ASV24
ACGGCCCCTCGTGGGAGAAAGCCCGCGCCGAAGGTTTCAACGTGGCCGAGCCGGGTGATGCCGTGAAGGACGCCGATCTCGTCGCCGTGCTCACGCCCGACATGGTGCAGCCCGCGCTGTACAAGGACTGTCTCTTATACACATCTGACGCTGCCGACGAAGCTGGAATGGTGGGGGTGGGGGGGGGGGGGGGGGGGGGTGGGGGGGGGGGGGGGGGGGGGGGGGGGGGGGGGGGGGGGGGGGGGGGGGGGGGGGGGGGGGGGGGGGGGGGGGGGGGGGGGGGGGGGGGGGGGGGGGGGG